>JANMXB010000698.1:0-7447 GCA_031380765.1 Pseudomonadota bacterium
GATTTCATCAAGCCGTTCGAAGGCCACAACATCGCGGAGTTCACCCTCGTGCCGGGAGGCGAATCCACCTCGGTCACCTGGGCCATGCATGGCCCTTCGCCTTTCATGGCGAAAATCATGCACGTGTTCTTCAGCATGGACAGGATGGTCGGCGGGTCGTTTGAGGAAGGCCTGGTCAATCTAAAAGCGGCGGCGGAAGCCGCCAAATAGGCGCAACGCGGTCACTGCGTCCTACCACGGGTCGACAGGCAATATTGCCAGCGGAAGTCCCGACGCCGCGTCGATCAGCACGATGCAATCGCGCTTTTTCGCCCGCAAGGGCAGGAACTTCATCGAGGCCAGCGATCGCCCGGCTGCAGCCGCGTACGTTTCGATCGCGCCCGGATTCTTGCCGAGGATAGTGTCCACGGAATTGGCGCGCCTGAGCGCGTTCCTCGCTTCCTGCGCGTAAGGAACGTAGTACTGCGGGTACGCCTGCAGATCCTTGCCCCCGTCCAGGGCGGCAACAAGGATGCGCTGAACTTCGGCTGGATCCCCAGGCGGCAGGACGGCGACGTACTGCGGTGAACCCAGCGGACGGCGCCGAAATTCTTCGCGCGACGCCTTTGCCAGATCCGCGGGATGAATGTCTTTGGCCAGGACCAGTTCGAAACGATCGACGGTGAAAACCAGATAGACCGGACGCTGCACGTACAGGGCCAAAGCACAGCCGGCCAGCACGGCTGCCTGAATGCCCGCGATCAGGCGCCGGCGGGACCTGAAAAGGAAGGGGCCAGGAACCGTTGCCAGCAGAGCCACAAAGACCGGCAGCCGGCCGGTACCCGCGGCGTCGAACAGCGGCTGCGGATACCAGACCACCAACATCGGGAGGAGCACGGCCGCCGCCAACAGCGTCCCGGCCAGCAGGTGGATCCCCGATGTGCGCAGTGCGGGAGACATGAGGGAATCCGGCCAGTGGCGAGAAAGTTATACTTTTCTAGTGCGAGAACGGCTCGGGAAGCCGGTTTACAGCCATATCTCTTGCCATATCCGTCAACTTGCTTTGGGCGGCGGCTGGCGCGCTTCAACGAGCTCGGCGAGGCGCTTGCCCAGGATGCCGCTGATGTTGAAGTTGAGCTTGGCCATGATGTGCGGGAAGAACACCAGATCCTTTTCGAGCCTTTCGTGGTCGAACCGCAGCACCGACACCGGGCCGCGCGCGCGCACGTCCGCCGTGCGATGGGTGGCGTGCACGAACCCGATCTCTCCGAAGACATCGCCCGGCCCGAGCGTGGCAATCAATCGCTCGCCGCCGGAATCGCGCCGGATCACGTCGAGCTGCCCGCTCACGACCAGGTACATGCTGCTGCCGACGGTACCCTGCTCGATCAGCCTGTCGCCGTCGGCATGCTCGCGCAGCTCCGAGATGAGGATCGTCTTGCGGATCTGGTAGCCGGTCATGCCCTGGAACAGCGCGCTGTGCTCGAGCGCCGCGCGCTGCTTGGACATCGCCAGGATCTCGTAGAGGCCCACGAGGCGGATGCGCGACATCACCAGGGGCGTGATCAGCAGGTTGGCGAAAATTGAAAACAGCATGGTCGCCGCGGCCAGCGCGCCGAACTGCGCGATCAGGGTGAAGTCGGACAGGAGCAGCACGCCGAAACCGAGCGCCAGGGCGAGGCTCACCGCGATCACGGGCGCCGCCTCGTCCTTGACCGTCTCGATCACCGCCTCGTCGTAGTTGGAAGTACTGCGGCAGAGCTCGCTGTAGCGCGAGAAGAGATGGATGGTGCCGTCGATGGCAATGCCGATCGCGATCACCCCCACCATCACGGTGCCCGCGTTGAGCGGTATTTCGAGGATCCGCATGACGCCGAGGATCATGAGGATCGGCACCACACTCGGCACGTGCGCAATGATGCCGCCCTTGACGGTGGTTAACATCAGCGACATGACGACGAAAACGACCGTGAGCAACCCCGCCAGCGCCGCCGCCTGGCCCTCGAGCAGGCGGTCGGCGGCCGCGTTGATCATCAGGTTTTCGCCGACGACTGCGGTGACCATGTCGGGTCCCGCGTAGTGCCCGACGACCTCGCGCAGCTCGCGGATGTGATGGTTGAGCGTGGAAGAGTCGCGCACGTTGTGGCGCACCACGATATTTGCGCGGCGGAAGTCGTGGCTGACGTAAGGCTCCAGGTCGCGCTGCGGGTGGAGCAGGAGGAAGCGCGCCACCATCGTCCGGGTGGGCGGAATCCGGTACGCATCGGGCCGGCCGCCGCCGGCCTGCTGGTTGGCCTGCGACACCACGTCCGCCAGCGACAGGCTGCGATCGAAGATCTTCTGCTTGGCGATGAATCCCTGGATTTCGGCAAGGCGCTGCAGGTTGGCCGGGTCGCGGAAAGCGCCGTCGGCATTGGATTGCAGCGCAATGTAGAAGATCTTCACGCCCGCGAGATCCTGCTGCATGCGCTGCGCCTCCCGCACCAGCGGGCGCTCCGGCCGGAAGAAGGTCAGGGGCTCGTTCGTAACGTAAAGGCTCGAAGCCTGCTGCACGAACAAGACGCAAAGGACTGCGGCCAGCGCGAGGGCCCACAACGCCAGGCGATGCCGCATCAGTCCGAATGCGCGGCCCGCGATCGCGCCGAATCCGCCCGCGCGCGCAAAGGCGGGAAGCGAGCCTGAGCGCGGGCCGAACGAGGCATACAGCATCGGGACGAGCAGAACGGTGATCAGTCCGTTGGAAAGGATGGCGAACGCCGTGGTCTGGCCGAAGTCACGGATGATCGCGATGCCGCCGATCCCATTGCTTGCGAATCCCAGCGCGGTTGTGAGCACCGTAAGCACTGCCGGTGCGCCAAGGCCGCGCAGCATGAAATCGGTCGCGCGGGCGCGCTCCGGGACGCCCTCGTCCCGGGCCTGCTGCAGGCCCGTGTAATAACCTGAAATCATGCGCATGATTTCCGTGGCGCCGATCACCACGACCAGCGACGGGAGCATGGCAGTCAGAATGCTGACGGGTATTCCCATCCAGCCCATCATGCCGAACGTCCATAACAGGCTGATCGACGTGACAATGAGCGGCATCGCGGCCGCGAACACACTGCGGAAGAAGGCGAACACGGTCAGCGCCAGCAACAGCGCGGAAGCCGGCACCAGGACGCGCAAGTCATGGATGAGGCCCTGGCGAATCTCCGCATCGATGCGCGGCGGCCCGATCTCCGCGAGGGTCGCGAACTGCGCGCGCGCGGGCGCCAGGACGCGTTCAAGGGATTCGTGCACTTCCTTTTCGCTTGCGCCTTCAGCGCGCTCGCGGATCGAGATCGCGATCGCAATGGCGTTGCCGTCCGCGCTGACGATGTTGCGCAACGCGATCGGGTCCTCGAGGGCTTCGCGGCGCGCGCGTACGGCGCCTTGCGCGTCGCCTGGCGTGGTCGCAAGGAGGGCGCGCGCCGTAAGCTGCCCGTCCACGCTGCGCACCGTGCGCAGGGTGAACAGGTCGTCGATGCGCTCGACGAAGGCAAGCCGCCGCAGCTCTTCATGCAGCCGCTCGAGCGCCTGCAGTTTCGCAACCGACCAGAGCTGGGGATCGCGTACGTAGACGAAGGTTCGGTGGTCCGACCCGAATTCGCGTGAGACGCGCAAGTACGCCTGTCGATCCGCGTCATCCCTGGGCACCAGCCGCTCGAATCCGGTCTCCATGGTGATGCGCGGCAGGCCGAGCAGCGCCAGCAGGCTGATCGCGACGATGAACGCCAGGCTCGGCATCGGATTGTCCGCGCCCATGCGGAAAAAGCGCTGCAGCAGGCTCAGCGGCTCGGGCGGAGGAAGGGTGCCGGGTTCGCTCATCGCAGGCTCGCGCGCGGCTCGTCGAACACGCCTTCGGGAACGTAGTCCGGCGAATGGACCCGGCGCTCGACCTTGACCAGGGTGCGCCTGTTGTCGCGCAAGTCCTCGGTGAGAATCATGCCGGCGCGCCACGCGCCCGACTCGTCGGGCCGCGGATCGCGGAAAGTACGCCGCTTGATGACGCGGCCCTGGCGGTCGAGGAAGTCCACGCGGCTGACGAACAGGTTGTCCTTGCGCAGAAAGATGCGGCGCACCCCGTAGCCGGTAGCACGACCGACCGCGTCATCCCTGGGCGTCGCGCGCAGCACATGGTGGGATATCCGATCCAGATCCTGGCTCTCCTCCGGCCCGTAGAGAAAGTCGCGCGGCTGCTCGTCCTCGAAATCGCTCACCGAAAAGTCCGAGCCGAACACCGGGCTTGCGGGATCCGGGCCACGGCGTCCGCTGCCGCCCGCATCGCGCGCAACGAACACCGCTGCGCCGCGCAGATCGGCCGGCGTCTGCAGGACCAGCAGCCGCTTGTCGCCGCTTTCATCGTAGCGCTCGTAAAAACGCGCTGTCCGTACCGTGTGCTGGCCCAGGCTGTCGCTGAGGATCAGGGTTTGCTCCTGGTACACGTAGGCAGGCGGCGCATGGCGCTTGACCGACTCCTCGATCAGCGCACGGCCTTCCTGCGCCCACGCGCCGGCCGCCAGGCAGGACAACAGAACGCAGAGCCCGGCCTTCATTTCTTTTCTTCCTTGGCTTTCTTGCCGAACAGCAGCGACTGCGGATCGCGCTCGAGCATCTCGACCAGCGCGCGGGCCGATTTGGCGGTTTCGGCAAGCTCCTGGGTCAGGCGTATTACGTTGCCCTGCAGCGGGGAGTCGGACGCGAGGACGCCATCCACCAGGGCCATGGTGGACTTGGCTTTCTCGAGCGTCTCGCGGGCCGCCGCGAGCGCCTGCTCGAGATTGGCGGTGATCGGCTCCGCCCGGGCGTCGACTTTCTTCATGATGCTGCGCACGCCAGCCAGCGACACGGCAAGATCCTTGAGCGAGGCCTCCAGGTCCGGCCCGTTGGCGATCGCATTGGCCCCCTTGAGCGTGCCCTGCAACTCGGCGCCGATGGCGGCAAAGTCGACCTTGTCGAGCTTGTCGAGGATGCCGGTCGCCGAGGTCGTCATCTGATCGAATTTTCCCTGGACTGTGGGCAATTCGGGCTCGATGCGCCCTGCCGCCGCGAGACGGATTGGCGTCTTGGGCTGCATGTCGAGATCGATGAACAGCTGGCCCGTGAGCAGGTTGCCGGTCTGCAGGCGCGCCCGCAGGCCGCGCTTGACCAGCCCCTGGAAGGCTTCGCGCGGCGCTTTCTTCATGCGCTCGCCGCGCTCCAGTATCCGCTCGGGCTCGAGCTCGACCACCACCGGAATGCGGAACGAAGATTTCTTCTCGTCATATTCCAGCCGCAGGTCGATGACCGATCCGACCTTGATCCCCTTGAACTCCACCGGCGCCCCGATCGCAAGGCCGCGCACCGAATCCTCGAAGAACAGCACGTAGCGGAGCTTGCTCGAAAAGGCCTGGTCCTGGATGGTTTTCTGGTCGTCATGCAGCGTGAACACGAGGCCGGTGATGTCCTCGGCGCCGGCGTCCTGGGGATCGGGCGTATCGAACGCGATACCGCCGAACAGCAGCGCCTGCAGGGACTCCGTTTTGACCCGCATTCCATCGGGACCCATCGTGAGATCGATCCCGCTTGCGCTCCAGAAGCGGGTGTTGCTGCGCACCAGCCGGTCGAACGGCGGCTTCACGAACGCATGGATCAGCACACTGCGATAGTCGTTGGCCATTTCGTAGCCCAGCACCTCTCCCGCGACGATGCCCTGGTAGTGGACAAGGGAGCCCCGGTCGATCGAACCGAGCCGGCGGGTCATGAGCGTGATCGGCCTGCCCGCCTCGTCGGCGTTGACCACCGGCGGGGATTCCAGCCCGACGAAGAGCGACTGGGGCGCGCCCTGCCCCGGCTCGATCTCGATATAGGCCCCGGAAAGAAGGGTTCCCAGGCCGGAAATGCCGCGCGCGCTCAGCGTCGGCCGCACCACCCAGAAGCGTGTGTCGCGGCGCAGGAAATGGCCCGCTTCCTTGCCCAGGCGGGCGCGCACCTCGACCCGGGAGAAATCCTTGCTGAAGCGCACGCCCTCGACCAGCCCGATGTCGAGGCTCTTGTACTTGATGCGGGTTTTTTCGACTTCGATCCCGTCGGCCGTGCGGAAGGTGATCGTCACCAGCGGCCCCCGGTCGGTAAGCGTGTGAACGATCAGCCAGGCGCCGATCAGCGCGGTCAGGATAGGGATCAGCCAGACGAGCGAGGGCCCTCCCCGCTCATGCACCACCGGGTGCAGCATCGGCTCGCTCATGTTCGCGCCCCTGCCCCGCCGGGTGAACCGCGGCCCGCCCGGTCCCAGACCAGGCGCGGGTCAAAAGCATGTGCGGCAAGCATGGTCAGCACCACGGCCGCGCCGAAGAACGTCGCTCCGATTCCCGGCCGCACGGTCGCAAGCGCATCCATGCGCACCAGGGCGACGAGGATGCCCACGAGGAAAATGTCGATCATGGACCACGCACCCACCGCCTCGGTCACCCGGTAGAGCAGCGTGCGGTCGCGTACCCGCCACGCCGAACCGCGCTGAACGGTAACCAGCAGAAGCGCCCGCGAGCCTATCTTGGTGATCGGCACCACGAAGCTGGCAAAGAACACCAGCAGCGCGAGCGGCCAGGCGCCATCTTCGACCAGGTGGACTACGCCCGACAGGATCGTGCTCGGCTCGCCCTGCCCGAAGCGGATCACGGTCATGACCGGATAGATGTTGGCCGGCACCAGCAGCAGCATGGCGGCTGCCAGCAGCGCCCATGTACGCGAGACGCTCTCGGGCAGGCGCATGCCGTGCACGGCGCTGCCGCAGCGCGGGCAGTCCCAGCGGTGTCCTTCAGGCACTTTCTTCACCAGCAGATCGCAGGTATGGCACGCCGCGTAGCCCAGTGCAGCCGCGCTGCCGCCGGCATCGACCCCGGTCACCGGACCCACTCTCGGCCACAGGGCGGAGGGATCGAAACTTGCAGCCGCGGCCGCCGACACCACGAGCAGCCCGATCAACGCGTAAAACGCGATGCCTGGAATGATCGTCGCCAGGTCCTGCAGCTTCACCACCGAGACCAGCAGCCCGAGCATGAATACGCCGATCAGGCTCCACGGCGAGATTGTCCGCACGAATTTCCAAACCTGCGTCTTCCAGCGCGGCCGCAGGCCCAGGCGGGTCTGAAGGAGCAGGTACAGCATTCCGCAGATCGTGAGGAAGGGGAAAACAACGCTCGTCAGCAGCACCAGCACCCCGAGCTCCATCATGCCGGCCTTCTGCAATGCGAAGGCGCCGGAGATGAGCAGGCTCTGCTCGACGCGGTCGCCGTACTTGAGCGCGACGAAAGGAAACGTGTTGGCAAGGAGGAACAGGATCAGCGCGGCCAGGTAGAGGGCCGCGGAGCGGTCGAGGCTGGCCGGCAGGTTGCGGAAAAGCAGCGCCCCGCACCGCCCGCACAAAGCCTTGCCGCCTTCGGGCACCGGGACGATCCGGTGCGCGCCGTCG
>JANMXB010000734.1:0-2558 GCA_031380765.1 Pseudomonadota bacterium
CGGCGCATTCGAGCGCCTCCTGGTACGCCTTCGGCAGCGCATCCCAGGCCTTCTGGTTGACGAGCATGGTGTTCTGCGCGCTCCCCTCCCACCAGCCGGGGTAGTAGTAGAACTTCGCCACCTTGTTCAGGCCCAGCTTCTCGTCGTCATGCGGCCCGATGAACTCGGCCGCGTCGATGGTGCCTTTCTCGAGCGCCGGATAGATGTCGCCCGGCGGGATCTGCTGCGGCGTGACGCCGAGCTTGGCCAGGATCGTGCCGCCGATGCCGCCGATGCGCATCTTGAGGCCCTTGAGGTCGGCCACCGACTTGATTTCCTTGCGGTACCAGCCGCCCATCTGCACGCCGGTGTTGCCGCACGGGA
Source organism: Pseudomonadota bacterium (assembly GCA_031380765.1). Taxonomy (GTDB): domain Bacteria; phylum Pseudomonadota; class Gammaproteobacteria; order Burkholderiales; family SG8-39; genus SZAS-79. Next base: position 364 of record JANMXB010000734.1, read on the forward strand.
TGTTGATCATGCCGTACTGCTTGAACACGTCACGCAGCAAATCGCCGCCGCCGCCCCAGTTGAACCACGCGGCCTGCTGGCGCGCGTTGAGGCCGAACGGGATGCCGGCATCGAATGCGAAGGCCGGGTTCTTGCCGATGAAGAACGACGACAGCGTGTGCGTCGCCTCCATCGTGCCTTTCTCGACCGCGTCGAACACCTGGTTGCCCGGGACGATCGAGCCGGCGGTCATGACCTGAATGTCGAACCTGCCCTCGGTCATTGCGCGGATGCGGTTGGCCATCATTTCCACGTCGCCGTGCGTCACGTCCAGGCTCTTGGGCCAGCTCGTCTGCAGCCGCCACTTGACGGCGGGCGCCTGGGCGATCGCCGATGCCGACAACGTTCCGAGGGCCGCTCCGGCGCCCGCTTTGGTCAGAAACTCGCGTCTCTTCATTGCTTTCCCCTTGGAGATGCCGGCTGGGCCGGCGGTTGATCAAACCTCACTTTGCCCCGGCCGGCTTCGCCGACCGTTCGAACTGTTTCTGCATCTCTTCATCCGCGCTCCCCGCCCCCTCGGCGGGTCCGGAGTTGATGGTCGGCGCCTCGAGCTCGATTTTCACCTTGTCGAGATCGATCACCTGCTCCTTGTCGAGGAAGTAGGTGATCTGGTCCGGGAACGCAATGACCAGTCCGACCATCAGGATCTGCAGCCCGACCCACGGGATCGCCCCGAGGTAGATGTCCTTGCTCTTCACCTCCTTGGGCGCAATGCCGCGCAGGTAGAAGAGGGCATAGCCGAAGGGCGGATGCATGTACGAAGTCTGTATGTTGACGCAAAGCAGCACGCCGAACCAGACGAGGTCGATGCCCAGCTTCTGCGCTACCGGCGCGAGCAGCGGGATCACGATGAACGCGATCTCGAAGAAGTCGAGGAAGAACGCGAGCACGAAGATGAAAATGTTCACCACGATCAGGAAGCCGACCCTGCCGCCGGGCAGCCCGGAGAGGAGATGCTCTATCCACAGGTGCCCGTCGAAGCCCTGGAAAACCAGCGCGAACACGGAAGAGCCGATCAGGATGAAGATCACCATCGCGGTGATGCGCATGGTCGATTCCATGCCCTGCCACATCAGCGGGATCGTCAGCCGCCCGCGCAGTGCAGCGAGGAACATCGCGCCCACCGCACCCATGGCGCCCGCCTCGGTCGGCGTGGCCAGGCCCATGAAAATGGTGCCGAGCACGAGAAAAATCAGCCCCAGCGAAGGGATGACGCCCCACAGGACGCGCTTCCAGAGCGCCCAGCCGCGCAGCGTGCGCGCCTCGGCCGGCAGCGGCGGAACGAGATGGGGCTTGAAAATCGAGACGACGAAGATGAACGCAATGAAGAGCAGGGTCTGCACGATCGAAGGCCCGATCGCGCCGGCATACATGTCGCCCACCGACTTGCCGAGCTGGTCGGCCAGCACCACCAGCACGAGCGAGGGGGGAATCAGCTGGGTGATGGTTCCCGAAGCCGCGATCACCCCGGTGGAGATCTTCATGTCGTAGCCGTTGCGCATCATCGCCGGCAGCGCAATCATGCCCATCGCAATCACCGAAGCCGCGACGGTGCCGGTGATCGCGCCCAGGATCGCCCCCACGAGGATCACCGAGTAAGCCAGGCCCCCGGGCAGCGAGCCGAACGCCTGGCCCATGCTCTCGAGCAGATCCTCGGCAAGACCGCAGCGCTCGAGGATCGTGCCCATGAAGGTGAAGAACGGGATCGCGAGCAGCAAGTCGTTGGAGACGATGCCGAAGATGCGCAGCGGAAGGTTGGCAAGAAAGTCGGGCACGAAGAATCCCAGTTGGATGCCCAGTACACCGAACGAGAGCCCGAGCGCCGCCAGCGAAAATGCCACCGGGAATCCGATCAGCAGGAACACCACGAGCCCCGCGAACATGAGCGGGGCCATCGATTCGGCGGTAAAGGTCACTGCAGCGGCCTTTCATAGTGGGCATCCGCGGTGAGGTGGCCGGTGAGCATTGCAATCCGCTTGGTGATCTCGGAGACGCCCTGCAGCGCGACCAGCGCGAATCCGACAGGCAGTGCGAGGCGCGCCGGCCAGCGCAGGAGGCCGCCGGCATTGGGCGAAATTTCGCCGGTATGGAAGGCGTCCACCGCGGGCGGCACGCACAGCCACAGCAGGTAAAGCGTGGCGGGCATCAGGAAAACG
>JANMXB010000735.1:0-9727 GCA_031380765.1 Pseudomonadota bacterium
CAACATGACAACACTCGAATCCGGTCCGGTCCTGAAAGTGGACCCGGGGCCGAAAACGTCCCACGCCAACAATAGCACATCGATGCCCGTGGTGCTGCTTCGCGCATAAACCTTACCGGACACTGTATGGACCAGCCCGGCGGGCGCCGCTGCGCTGCCGCGGCCGGTCTGGGCAAGGGACAAGCACGGGAGCAGCGCCTGAATGAACATCAGGCAGGCGATGATTAACTTGCGCAGGATCAGTCGGCTTTTCATTGCACTCGCATTCAGCGCTTGCCTCTTTCTTTCGGGATAACCGCCTTGGGCGCGGCAGCAGTCTTGCGGCAGTCGGGACCCGCTATTACATCATAACCGCTTAGGCCGCAGACAAGGTCAAAACGCCGGTAACTTTTCACTATCTCAAAGATTTTCAACGAATTGCGCAGCGCCCCGCGTTCCACTAAACGAACGACGGACTCTCGCTGCCCGGTGCCAAGCCGGTGCCAGGCCGCAAGCGCGGCAAACAGGGCAACCTGCTGCGTTGAAGGTTCCCATGGGCCGAGCTCGTCTGCGTACGTCAGTGCCGCAAAGAACTCCTCGTCCAGTTCGTCCAGATAGAGCTTCGACAGGGCGAGGTTTGCCCACAGGAACGGTGAAGCCGGGCGCTGCCGGAGCGCTTCGCGAAACTGTTTGCGCGCGTCCCGCGCGAAAGCCAGCGCCTCCTGCGGCGCTTTTGAAACGCGCATTCGCGCAAGGTCGAGGCGTCCCAGGCCTTCGAGGGCCCAAGGGTTGTCCGGAAAATACGCAAGGCTGTCGCCCAGATAGCCCGCGACGCGGTTGATTTCCGCCAGCGGTTGGGGTCGCGTCGAAACGCCCCATCGATCCATTTCGAGTTGCGCGAGTTCGACGATGAGGCCGGAGAGGCCAAGCCGCGCGGATTGCGCCGCAACCAGTACCAGCAATGCAATGAGCGCGATGCGGACCCAGCGAAACTCGAGCGTCACGGGCGAAAGGATTGCAGCGCCGATACGATTCGTTCCACAGCGTCGTCCGCTGCAGAGGAATGCAGCGGCAGACTCAGCACTTCCCGGTGGATCTTCTCGGTGATTGGAAAGTGCAGGCGTGCAAGCGCAGTGTCGGAATACGCGCGCTGGAAATGGGGCGGGACTGGATAGTGTATGGCTGCATCGACGCCGAGGCCCGCGAGATGCTGGATGAGGCGATCCCGCTCGCTGTGCCTCACGACGAATTGATGCCAGACCGGCTTCGCCCATGCCGGAACCTTTGGCAGCACCACGTCCGCGTTCGCCAACGCCAGGAGCAATTGCCCCGCGCGAAGGCGCCGCAATTCATTGTCTGCATCGATCGCTTTGAGCTTGATGCGCAGAAAAGCCGCCTGCAATTCGTCCAGTCGCGAATTGAAACCGGTGAACTGGTTGGTGTCTTTTCTGGCGCTGCCATAGTTTCTCAGCGACCGCAGCCGCCCGGCCAGGGCCGCATCGTTCGTCGTCACGGCACCGCCGTCTCCGAGCGCCCCGAGATTTTTCGACGGATAGAAACTGAACCCGGCGGCGTCTCCCAGCGAACCGGCCCGCCGGCCCTTGTAGAGCGCACCGTGCGCCTGCGCGGAGTCTTCCAAAATCCGGATTCCGTTCGCGCGAGCGAGCGCCGCAATCGGATCCATGTCGGCAGGCTGACCGTAAAGGTGGACGACGATTATCGCCTTGGTACGCAGGGTAAGCGCGCGTTCTACGAGATCCGGATCCAGGTTATAGGTATCCAGGCGCGGCTCGACCGGAACCGGCGTGGCGCCCGTGTGCGTCACCGCGAGCCAGGTCGCAATGTAAGTATTGGCCGGGACGATGACCTCGTCATCCGGCCCGACATCCCATGCTCGCAGGGTGAGGTGGAGAGCATCGAGGCCATTTCCGACACCGACGCAATGAGCAACGCCGCAGTAACTGGAAAATTCCCGCTCGAATGCTTCCAACTCCGGTCCGAGGATGAACTGCCCGGATTGAAGAACGCGTTCGAGGGCCTTCTGAAAGGCGGCGCCATCCCGGAGATTGATGCTGCGAACATCAAGGGCGCGGGACAACTTCAAGCACGGGAGGCGGCTGCAGCCGCCCTGAATTCGGAATAGATGGTGATGTGGCCTGTTTCGCTGTAGAGCTCCGAGGCGAGCACGAGGCACACCGCATCCGGAGTGAAGTTTTCGAGCTCCAGCCAGGTCAACGGGGGCACATAGAGACCGCTTTCGGCCGAATCCAGTCGCCTGCTGGTTCTGGCGCTGCCATCGTCGCTTATCGCGTCGAATCCACCGCAAACCGCCACAATAAGCTCTTTGCAGGTCTTGAGCGCATGACCGCCGCGCCTTGCACCGGCCGGAACCCCGGAAATACAAAAGACGCGATTAACATCGAACGGAGCTTTCACCCCATCTTGAACGAAAATCAGTTTGCCTCGGCCATCAACGATCGTCGGCAGCTTTACAAGACGGCTCTGGTTCGCTTCCATTCATCGGTATCCAGCAGGCATTTCTCCGGCGCGTGCAGATCCTCGAATCAACAGTCTCATTTTCTCACACATGCCTGACCAGACCATAAGAGTCCTTCAAGTTATCGGTGACGGCGAAACTGGCGGGATAAACAGTTTCCTGCTGGCTCTGGCCGGTGCCATCGACCGCTCGCGCTTCGACATCGAGGTTTGCAATTTCGGCGCCGAAGGTGCGGGCCTGAGCGAGTTGCGCGAGCTGGGAATAAATGTATTTTCGATGTCTGAGAAAAGCCCGTTGAGTCCCTTGGCGATCCTTCGTTACTACCGGCGCTTGAGATCAGGACGTTATGACATCGTGCATGCGCATGTGGGCGCTCGTGTGCCGAGAGTGGTCGCCCGATTGGCGGGGTGCCGTACCGTGTCGCATGTGCACGGCCATCCCGAGCCGATGATGGGTGAAGGACGGCAAGGACGGCCAAACGTGCGGAAGGCGTTCAATATCGCTTTCGGCGTCGGCAGCGATGTGATCGTCGCCTGCTCGCGCAGTGTGAGCCAGAGCCTTTCGACGCTCTGTCCCTCCCTTGCGCCCAGAGTACGAATGATCCGCAACGGCATTCTCCTCGCCCGATGGCCACCGATCGAAAGAGCCGAATGGCGGCAGCGCCGGGAATCTACAGGAATCTCCGCGCAGGCGATCGTCGTCGGCTTCATCGGGCGCATGGTCCCGGTAAAGCGCATTGATTGCATTGCCGAGGCAGCCAGGCGAGTGCTCGTAGAGCATCGTAACGTTCAATTCGTATTGCTTGGAGACGGCCCCTTGCGCCCGCGCATCGAGCGCGAGACCGCCGCGCTTGGCGATCGCTTTCGCTTCATGGGAATCCGGTCGGTCGCACAGTGGATGCCCATGCTCGATGTGCTCCTCTTGCCTAGCGAATCCGAAGGGCTTCCCTACTCGATCCTCGAGGCAATGGCATGCGGGGTCCCGGTTATCGCATCTTCCGTGGGAGGCATTCCCGAGGCTGTTGTCGATGACAAAACGGGTATTTTGGTTCCGCCCGGAGATCCGGCCGCGCTGACTTGCGCCATCAGCAGTCTTGTCGGTGATCCGGATCGGCGCCGGGAATTCGGCGTCGAGGCACGCGCCCGTACCGCCAGCCATTTCGACGCCGCCGTCATGGCGCGCCAATTCGAGGACCTCTATAGGGAACTCAGTCATGGCCGTGGCTACGCCTGAACCCAAGGTGCGCGCCCAAGCGACCCTATTTGTATGGCATATTCCTTTTCCCACTGCGCAAGCAAACTCAATTTTTCCAAAGGATCGTTGCGTATGATGTCGCCGACCCTGGGTTGGCCCGTCAGCCTGTCCAGCCTCCGGCAGCGTTTGCGCCGGTTCGCCGGATCGCGGGTCCACGTAGGTTCGCTGGAATATTTCCTCGCCGACACCTGCAACCTCCGATGCGGGAATTGCGCCGCAAGTTCGCCCTTCCTGCGCGAGCCGAATTTTCCTGATTTCGACGGCTTCGTCCGGGCACTCGAACACCTTGCACCAGTCCTGCGCGCCGACCAGATCAAGCTGCTTGGCGGCGAACCGCTGCTCAACAAGGACATATGTCGATTTATTCGCGCGGCTCGACAGTCGAAAATCTTCGGATCGATCCGCGTCACCACCACCGGTCTTCTGCTTTCAAAAACGAAAGAGGAATTCTGGGAAATCGCCGATGTTGTCGAGCTCTCCGTCTATCCCGCAACGCAAGCCATGTTTACCGCCGAATTGCTCGACTCGTTCAGGCAGAGGGCCGCAAAACATGGCAACCGGCTGGAGGTCAATCTGCACAGCAGTTTCATGAGAGCGATCAGCGACACCCGCATCCCAGACCCCGCGATGGACCAAAAGACATTCGACGATTGCGCCGAAGCGCACGCCTGGGGATGCCATCTCCTGTACGAAGGAAGGCTCTATCGCTGCTCCCGCGTGCCAACGCTTGATCGCTACCTGCGCCAGATCGGCGCGGAGCACGATAGTTTTACCGAAGATGACGGTATCGTCCTCGATGGCCGGGCCGGCTTGGCCGTCGAGATTGACAGATATCTGTCGTCCGGCACTCCGCTCAAAGCATGCAGCTTTTGTTTCGGAACTTCCGGTGCCGTCGAAGCGCATCGCCAGATGCCGCTACGCTTCGTTCGCTCAAGACCGAAAAACGTGGATGTGGATGCCGTTTCCTGACACATTTGCGCGGTGGCGAGACCGCGCTGTGGCTTCGTTTCACAAGAGGGGAATTGCGGGAACGATCCGCCTCTTGCCCGGTCTGGTCGCGGCGGGAATGCGAGGAGACCCCGACGTGCGGTTCGACCAGCGCTACGGGGTGGACACTGCCGGCATTCTGAAACCAGCGTCTCTTCAGTCCGATCCAAAATTCAGGCACAGCAACTGGTACGCGCCATCTTCGACCGGGGGCTTCCGGCGGATGCTGCGGGATATCGAAGTCGATCATGAGAAGTTCGTGTTCATCGATTTCGGGTGCGGCAAGGGGAAGGCCCTGCTGCTTGCTTCCGCGCTGCCCTTCAGGGAAATCATTGGCGTCGAAATCTGGCCCGAGATGGTCAGCATTGCAGAGGAAAACCTGAGGAAATACAGGGGAAACCGCGCATGCCGCGTGGCCCGGCTTCACTGCCTGGATGCGAGCGAGTATTCCATTCCCGCCGACCCCGGAGTCTTCTATTTCTTCGACCCGTTCCGCGAAACCGTGACACGCAAGGTGCTTGAGAACCTCCGCCAGTCTCTCCTGGTGCATCCCCGCGAAGTTTATGTAATCTATTGCGAGCCTGAGAGACCGGACCTGCTCGACAATTGCGGCTTCCTCGCCCTCCTGAAGCGCACAGAGCACTATTCGATTTACGGCAGTGCGAAAGTCGCAGGATGAGCAAGGCACTGGCTTCCGTCGTCATTTGCGCCTGGAACAACTGGCCCGATCTGGAAATGGCCATAGAGAGCGCGTTGAACCAGTCGTATCAACCGCTTGAGGTCATCGTCGTCGACAATGCGTCGACCGATTCGACGCCCGAACAGGTTGCAAGGCGCTATGGCGGGCGGTTGCTGTATCTGGTCCAGCCCAACAAGGACACTGCCGGCGCCTACAACACCGGCTTCGATGCCTCGAGCGGCGAATTCATCCAGTTTCTCGATGGGGACGATGTGCTGGCTCCGGACAAGATCGACAGGCAGGCGGCCGTCCTTGCGGGCGACCCCGGGGTCGACATGGTCTACGGCGAGATTTGCGCGTTCCAGAGCGCGACAGGACCCGCGTGCTGGACGATTCCGCCGACACACAAGGAAGCCGACATGTTGATGGCGATCCTTACTTCGGCGCTGGGCATATGCACCGATCTGGGAATGCTTTACCGCCGCAGCGCGCTTGTGAAAGTGGGGCCGTGGGACGAGAGCCTCTATGTCGAAGACCTCGACTATCTCCTCCGGGCGGCGTGGTCCGGCTGCAGATTCGAATATTGCCCCGACGGCCCAACGGGCTTTGCGCGCGTCCACCGGAAGTCGAAGACACAGAATTCCCGCGCGATGAATCTGGGCAACGAAGCAGTGTGGTCCAAGGCACTGGGCTTCATAACGCGGGAGCCGTACCGGCGCTTGCTAAGGGAAAAACTCGGCCGGCTGCGCCTCGCAATGGCGCTGGCGCCGGATCAGCCAGACAGGCTTTCGGCGACGCGCATGCTCGACCTTGCTCGCGCTACGGCGCCCTGGGCCATGCCAGCCATCGCTTATGCGGCCGCATGGGCTGCTCTGACTGTCCCCGGGGGGCGCGCGATGGCGCGATCGCCAATGCTCCGATCAATTCGTCGGGCACTTGTTGCTGGCAGTGCCAGATGACCGGGATCATCGACATGCCGCAGAACCTGGTTTCGATAGTGGTGTGCGCGTTCAACAACTGGCCTGATTTGGAGGTCGCGGTTTCCAGCGCGCTCCAGCAATCCCACCGGCAAATCGAAGTGATCGTGGTCGACAATTCGTCGACAGATGCAACCTCGGGTGAATTGCAGGCGAAATTCGGCGCCAGAATCCGCCACATCCGCCAACCTAACAAAGACTGCGCCGGGGCCTATAACACGGGCTTTGCCGCTGCCACCGGCGAATTCATCCAGTTCATGGACGGCGATGACGTACTCGCACCCAACAAGGTCGCCAAACAACTCGAGATCTTCCGCTCCGATCCGCAACTGGACATTGTCTATGGCGACATACGCAATTTCGAGATGGGGGGCGGGACACCGATGTGGGCCGATGTGGAAACCCGGCCTGAGCCGGATATGCTGGAGGCGCTCCTGCTGCGTGACAAGTACGGTGCGGGTATCAATGCGCTGGGCGCGCTTTTCCGCCGGCGGGCGGTTGAGAAGACCGGGCCCTGGGATGAGGACTTGTATTGCGAGGACACCGAGTACTGGTTGCGCGCGGCCTGGAGGGGGTGCCGGTTCGGGCATTGTCCCGGTTCGCCGATGGGATTCAAAAGGATTCGGCCGGGCCAGAAGACCGCCGACCTTGCCGCGATGGATCTCGGCCTGGAGGCCGTCCTGGAAAAAGCGCTTGTCTACATCGTCCGGGAGCCGTACCGGCGGCTCATAGCGCAGAAGCTGGCGCAGCACCGCTTTTACTCCGCAGTCTCGGGATCAACCCCCGGCATGAGGCGCTCGCTAAGGAAACTTTCTCTTGCACGCAATACCAGCGCGGAAACTGTGTCTGTATCGGCTTACGCTTTCGGACTTGCCTCAATACTGGTCCCGGGAGGACGCATCGTCGTGCGCTCGCCCTGGTTGCGCCCGTTGCGCCGAAAGCTTGCCTGGCTGGCAAGCTACGACATATCGAGGTGAGCAGCCCCGACGCGGGCCTGGTCGAGGCTCGCGCGGCCTTCGGTCCCGCGCGAGCGAACCCTTATAAGATTCGCAGCCAGGTCGCGCCTCGCCCTTCGATAAAGCAGGATCCCGCCAAACGCGGCCCGCATTGCCTCCCGTAACGAGAGTCCGGCGGGATCACTGAGTCGCGCCCTCAGCGTCCTTGTCCGCCTGAATACCGCGCGCCGCAGGAAACCAAGAATTTCAATTCTATGCGTCGGGAACTCTCTCCATAAAAACATCAGATAGGCAATCGATGACCGCATGTCGAGCAGACGCTTTTCTTTCAGCAGGCCCGGGGTCGCCGGAGCAGGATGACGGACAATCGCTTGCGGCGAGTGCGCGATGCGATGTCCGCGCGCGATCAGTGACGCGAACACTACATGTTCATCGCCGCCGTCCAGCAGTTGCCCGCGGCCCAGGCGTTCGTCAAAAGGAACCTCGGTCGCGATCAATTCACGCCTGAAGGCCATGTTGCCGCCGTCTCCGACACCACCAAAGCAGGCCTTGCAGAACCAGTTTGCGGTCGTGCGATCAAACGCTGCGCGGGGCCGCGCATGGCCGGCGGGCGCTTCCTCGTCTGAGATCGCGCGGGAATTGCCTATCGCCTTCATGTACTTGACCCGGCCAGTGACTGCGCCGACAGCCGGATCGCTGAATTCGCTGGCGATCGCCTGGAGCCAGCCTTCCTCGACGAGCGCGTCATCATCAATGTACGCGATGATTTCACTTCGGGCGTGACGCGCGCCCATATTACGGGCGCGAGTGAGGCCGGGCACCGGCGCCCACAACCATGACACTCCGGCCTGTGCGCATAGATCGCGCACCGGGTGAGTCGATGCATTGTCGACGACCAGCACGTCGAACCGCTCGTAGCGCTGCGCGGCTAACGCACGCAGGCACTTTTCGAGCAGCGCCGGCCGATCGCGCGTGCATACGATTACAGTTACGGCCGGCAGGGATTTGCGCTCAGGCTGCATGCTTGTCTGGTGACTGGAGACCCGGCTGATGATACGAATTGGCGGGAGGGTGTCATTCACATTACACCCGGAGAGCCGCGCCAGTGCTTGACCTTACCGCTGCGCCTCCTCCGAGTTACCACGTTTATTACCACGATACCCTCTCTGTACCCTTGCATTCTGAGGCACGGCGCGCACGCTGTGCAATGCTGGTTTCGGGCCGGTGCCTTAGACTCTCGTTGCCCGACCGCCGGGTGGTTCGCGATCAGAAAGACGCTCGGCCGGTATCCCCGCCTGTCAGGCCTTGGAAGCCACGGCGGGGGACTCGGGCCGTTTCCGAACGTGTCGGCCTACCCTCGCCGCTTTAGGAACTCTCCGGCGCGCACCGGGCATCACCAGACGGTCCTCTCGAAAAGGGTCCAGCAGACAAGTAAGGAAGCGAACTCATTGCTGACCAAATCGGGCGACGGCAGAGCGAGAGCGAGGCGCTTGATGTTCGGTGGTTTACCGCCACCCCGCCACCAGACTGCGACAAAATCGCCTCCAACCGGTGCCTGGTCTGGAAAGGTTGCGTTGTGGTCAGCCGGCTCGGGAGTTTCCGCTCCCTTGCCGGCGCTTACCCGATCGACCGCACCGGGGACGGTAATTCTTTCCAGTCGCTCAGGCCGCCCTTCGCACGCCAACTCGGGCAGTTTTCGCTGCCATCGGCGTGCGGCGCCGGGCAGGTACTTTCGTGCGGCTCGCGACGAGCAGCTTGAGTCCCGAGGCGTCGAGAATCCTCGTCAGGCTGCGAAGTTCGGGATTGCCGGTGCCCGAGAGCGCGCGACTCAGGGCGACGCGATTCATTCCCGCATGCCTGGCGACGGCCGCGACGCCACCGCGCGCCTTGGCGACATTGCGCAGCGCAAGCATGAACGCCGCCTGATCGCCCTCGGCAAGCGCAGCGTTCAGGTACTCGGCCGACAACTCCGCATCGCGAAGCTGTTCGGTTAGCCACTCATCTTGCGGAGCCGCGGCCGGCAGGTTTCTTGGTTCTCGTTTCATAGTCCTTCCAGTATCTCTTCGACCGTTTGATGTCCGAGTCCTGCGATCGTTTCTCGCCGCCGTACAACAGGATCACCACGGTCTGACCCTGTCGCCCGAAAAAGACCCGGTGCCCTGCCCCGAAGTGGATGCGCAATTCGCACACACCGTCGCCCACCGCTTTCCAGTCGCCGAAGGTGCCGAAGGAAAGGCGATCAACCCTTGCGAGGACCGCCGCCCGAACCTTCTTGTCGCCGATCGATTCGACCCAGTCGCGGTATGGATACCGACCCTCCGTCGTTCGATAGTGGAGGATCGTCACATCGGCCATCATTCTGATTGTAGCTTATAAGCGTCAGGTCGTCAAGCCAGAA
>JANMXB010000055.1:0-4892 GCA_031380765.1 Pseudomonadota bacterium
GGGCTCGGCCTCCGCGGTTTGCATCGGCCGCTGCCCGACCATCACGTTGGAGCGTTCGTCGCGGGCATCGTGGAACTGGTAACCGAACGTAAACGGCAGCGGCGAGGGCAACTGCGATTTGTACGCACGCAACGGCCGCAAGGGCCTCGTTTTGCGCTCGTTACCGAAGCGCGTCTACTGATTTGATCCGCGCCGGGCTGCTTGGGTTGGCGCTTGCAACCGCGGCATTGCCATCGCACGCTGCGCCTGTGGACCTGCAGAGCAACAGCTTTTTCAACTCCGAAGGCGTCCGGCTGAATCTTCTCGAGGCGGGGCAGGCAAAGTCCGGGCAGCCGGTGATCGTGTTCGTGCCGGGATGGTCGATCCCTGCCTCGATCTGGGCGAAGCAGCTCGAAGCGCTCGCCGCGACCCACAAAGTGATAGCGTTCGACCCGCGCGGGCAGGGCGACTCCGAAATTCCGCGCGGCGGCTACACCACGGAACAACGCGCCCAGGATCTGCACGAGTTCGTCACGCTGTTGGAATCGGTCGTGCTGGTGACCTGGTCGCTCGGCTCGCTCGAGGCCTTGCAGGCAATCCACCGATACAGTGACGCAAACGTGAGTGGACTGGTGATCGTGGACAGCTCGGTGGGCGAACAGTCTGTTCCGGTGACGCTGCAGAATCCGCCGCCGCCCGAGCCGCCGCGGCCGCCCGGTCCGCAGTTGAGCTTCACCGAAGAATTGCGCATGGACCGCGTCAAGGCGCTGGATGATTTCATGCGCGGCATTTTCAAGACGCCGCAACCGGCGGATACCCTGCTCGCGTACCGCAACAGCGCGTTGCGCATGCCGCTCGAGGCGAGCCTTTCGATCTTCCCGGGCAACCGCATTCCGCGCGAGCGGTGGCGCAGCACGGTCATAGGCTTCAGTAAGCCGCTGCTCTACGTGGTCACTCCGCAGTACGCGGGGCAGGCCGTGAGCCTGAAGGCGAACCGGCCCGAGACCCAGGTTGAAATCTTCGAAAATGCGGGCCACGCGCTGTTCGTCGATGAGCCCGAGCGCTTCGCGGCGCTGCTTGCCGATTTCCTCAGCCGGAACGGGCTGTAGGCCAGAGCGGATTGATCCCGGGCACGATTCCCGCTTAAGCTTGTTCGTCCTTTACGACAAAGTCTTCCGATGAAACGCATCCTTTTCAGCTTCCTCGCCGCGCTTGCCGCACTGCCTGCTTTCGCCCAGAACTGGCCCGCCGGCGGACCGATCACCATCGTGATGGGATTTCCCGCCGGCTCGGGTGTGGACATCGTGGCGCGCCTCTTCCAGGTGCCCATGGAGCAGGCGCTTGGCGCCAGGTTCGTCATGGATTACCGCACCGGCGCGGGCGGCAACATCGCTTCCGAAGTGGTGGCGCGCGCAAAGCCCGACGGCTACACGCTGCTTTTGAGCACCGCCGCGACTCACGGAGTGAATGCGGCGCTCTACAAGAAGCTTCCTTTCGACGTGGAGAACGACTTCACGCCGATCGCGCCGCTGGTCGACGTGTCGAACGTCCTGACCATCAATCCGGCCATCATCGATGCGCACACGGTGAAGGAATTCATCGCGTTGGTGAAAGCCAGCCCGGGCAAATACAACTTCGCTTCGACCGGCAACGGTACCGGCACCCATCTCGCGTTTGCGGAGTTCAACGCGCGCGCGGGCCTCAACATGGTCCATGTGCCGTACAAGGGTGGCCCCGAGGCGCTTACTGCGGTCGTCAAGGGCGACGTCTGCTGCATCTTCAACCAGGTCCAATCGGTGCTGGGACAGTGGAAGGCGGGCAAGGTGCGGCTGCTTGGGGTTACTACGAAGACGCGCGTGGCGGCGGTGGCGGATGTTCCCACCATCTCCGAAGCGGGCGTGCCGGGCTACGAGAGCTATATTTGGTTCGGCCTGCACGGTCCCAAGGGACTCGATCCGCAGATCGTGAATGCGCTGAATGCGGCGGTGAAGAAGGCTGTCGAGACGCCGGCGGTCAGGCAGCGGCTGGCGGAGTTGGGAAATACGCCGAGATATGAAACGCCGGAACAGTTCAGGGCGACGATCAAGGCGGATCGGGCGAGCTGGGCGGCGGTGGTGAAGGCTTCGGGGGCCAGCGTGGATTGAGTTACCGCAGTTCTTTCGGCACGTACTGACCCGTCGTCTTCAGTTCCTCTTCCTCGTGGGCGAGCAGCGCGTCGAAGTGCCGGTCCGCATCGGCCGCAAATAAGTCCCGCACGATGGCCTCGGCCAGCCGATTCGCCCCGATCGCAAGCCCCGGGATATCCCCGGCCAGTGCGCCGTGGCTCATCGTGCAGCCCCAGTTGAACACATGCACATTGCGTAAACCCGGCGCTGCCCCCGCGGTTTTCTCCAGCAGCTGGAAACCGTCGCCCAGGTAGGGAAAGCGCGATTCCTCGGGGTGGGCGCGAGCTTCCTCCACTGTTACCCGGTCGGCCCACGTCAGCGCGAGCCCGCGAAATGCTGCGACCTCGGGCCGCTCCATCATGTCGACGTCGAACCCGGTCGCCATGATGACGGCATCGAAGCGGTGGGTTCCTCTGGCCGATACGACGGTCACGCCTGCGTCGTCTGCGCTCAGGTCTGTCCACGGTTCCGCGAGCCGCACCGAGAATCCCGCATGCTTCTCGCAGCGCAAGACCGATTCGAACGGCGGCGGCACCTGCTCCGAGAAGATGTAGGTGAAGAAGCGCCAGCGCCGGGCGTCGTCCAGGCTGTGGAACCCGCGCAGGAATCCGGGGAACGAAGTCCACTTGGATTTGTTGACCTGCGGCAGGTAGGGCCGCCGCGCGAACAGCGTGACCCCAGCGGCGCCCGCTTCGAGAGCCGTGCCAGCATTGTCAAAGGCCGATGCGCCCGCGCCGAGCACCCCAAGCCGACTGCCTTTGAGTGCTTCGAAGTCGATGTCGTCAGCCGAATGGAAGATGTGCGCTTTCGAATTCGCGGCGCCCGGGTCGAAAGAGGCGAACTGCGGCCAGCGCGGCGCGCCGCTGCCGTCGCGCCCGAGCGCAAGGACGACTTTGCGGACGAGCAGGGATTCTTCTCCACGCGGTCCGCGGACTTTCGCGCGCACCCAATCGTCGTCCGGTTCCAGTCCCGTGACTTCGGTGAGATTCTCGATCGGCAACGCCAGCACATCGCGCACCCAACGCAGGTATTCAGCCCACTCGAGTCGCGCAATCTTGTAGAGGGGAACCCAGTCGGCCGCACCGTGCTGCGCCTCGTACCAGGCGCGAAACGTGAGCGACGGCACTCCGAGGTCAGGCCCGGTGAGGTGCTTGGGTGAGCGCAGCGTGTCCATGCGCGCAAAGGTCGCCCACGGACCTTCGAGGCCGGCGGCCTTGCGCTCGACGATCCGGAAGTTGCGCACGCCTTCGCGCATGAGGGCAAAGGCCGCCGTCTGCCCGCACATGCCGCCGCCGACGATGAGCGCGTCGAGGACCGGCGCGCCACCCGGTGCGATCAACGGCAAAACCCAGTTCGGCGCGGGCCAGTTGAGGCGTTCGAGGTCGCGGCGCGCCTCACGCATCAGTTGGTCCAATCCCCCGGCGGCCCGGCAATCGCCCATCGCCTGTTGCCTGTCGTTGCAGTGCCGGATTATCGCTTGAGTCGCGGTTCATCCGTGGCATCATGACCGACCCATGTCGCCCTCCTTTTTCTCGCTGATCGACGACCTCAACGCCGCCCCGCTCGAGGGCCGCCGCGGCATCGAGGAAGCGATCTGGCGTTCCTTCGGCGCCGAGATGGCGGTGATGTCGCTCGATATGAGCCAGTTCTCGCTGACCGTGAGGCGGCGCGGGATCGTCCCCTACGTGGCGATGATCCGCCACATGCAGGTGCTCACGGCCGCAGTGGTGCGCGAGGCCGGCGGGCGGGTGGTGAAGTTCCACGCGGACAACCTCATGGCGGTGTTCGGCGATCCGGTCGCCGCCGTCACCGCCGCCATCCGGATCAACCAAGCGCTCGCCCAGGCGCACTCGAGCGCTCATCCCGATGCCTACTCGGTCAGCATCGGCATCGATTTCGGCCGCTTCCTCATGGCCGCCGAGGACGACTGCTATGGCGACCCGGTCAACATCGCGTACAAGCTGGCCGAAGACCTCGGGCGCCCGCGCGAAGTTCTGATCTCGGAAGCGGTGCGGGAGCGCCTGGGGGAGTCCTTTCCGCACCCGGTGCATGAGCAGCAGGTCTCGGTCTCGGGCCTGGAGTTCACAGCTTACAGCGTCCAGTATCCCCAAGCTGCCTGAGGTCTTGGCAGCATTCGCCACGCCCCGGCGCCCGTCCATCCCTTGCCAGAGCGCGCTCCATGACCGAAGTTTCCTGCTACTACAGCCTGTCCTCGCCGTGGGCGTATTTCGCCGGCCCGAAAATCCAGGACATCGTGCGCCGCCATCGCGCGAAGCTGGTGCTGAAGCCGTACGACTTCCAGGAAGTGGCGCCGAAAACCGGCGGCGTGCCGATCCGCACGCGCCCGGAGCCGCGCCGCACCTACCACGCCCTCGAACTCGATCGCTGGAGAAATTACCTCGACATGCCGCTCAATCTCGAGCCGAAGCACTATCCCGCGGACGGCAAGCCGGCGGGCTGGAACAAGCCGCCGGGCTGGATGGTGATCGCCGCGCAGGAAGCGCGGCTGGATGCGCCGTTGCTGTCGCATGCGCTGCTCAGGGCGCTATGGGCCGAGGAGCGCGACACGTCGAAGCCCGAAGTGCGGCGGGCAATTGCGAGCGAGAACGGCATGGACGGCGATTCGCTCGTCGCCGCAGAGACCAGCGACAAGGTGCAAGCGCTCTACAGGCAGTACAGCGCGGAGGCCGAGGCAAAGGGCGTGTTCGGCGCGCCGACCTATGTGCTCGAGGGCGAGCGCTTCTGGGG
>JANMXB010000066.1:0-3506 GCA_031380765.1 Pseudomonadota bacterium
GTGCACGTCCTTGTGCTCCATCGCCGGGAGGTTGATGCGCTTCACGTCGCCGTGCACGCGGATCATCGGCGGCAGGCCCGAGGACAGGTGCAGGTCGGAGGCTTTGTTCTTGACTACGAAGGCAAGGAGCTCGGTCAGATCCATTACAATTCCCCCCGGGGGAAGGTGGTGCGAACGTGTGGCGCGTATGGCCCGGAAAGCAGCAGGAAACGCGGGTGAAAAATTATGGCGGCAATCAATGATAACTTGCAAGCTGTGGCAGCGCGCATCCGCGGCGCGGCACGCGCGGCCGGCCGCGATCCGGCGGGAATTTGCCTGCTCGCCGTAAGCAAAACCGTCCCGCCCGGCGCGATTGAGGAGGCTTATGCCGCCGGCCAGCGCAGTTTCGGCGAAAATTACGTCCAGGAAGCCCTCGACAAGAAGTCGGCGCTCGAGCCGAGCGGCATTTCGTCACAAATCGAGTGGCACCTGATCGGCCCGCTCCAAAGCAACAAGACCCGCGCCGCGGCCGTAAGCTTCGACTGGGTGCATACGGTTGACCGGGAGAAAGTCGCGCGCCGGCTGTCCGGGGCCCGTGCCCGGGATGCGCATCCTCTCAATATCCTTATCCAGGTGAACATTTCCGGGGAACCGACGAAAAGCGGTGTCCTGCCCGCCGAAGTCGCCGCGTTGGCGCGCATGGTTGCGCAGCTTGCGCGCCTGCGGCTGCGCGGATTGATGGCGATCCCCGAGCCCACCGGGGACACGAACCTGCAGCTAGCGCGATTTCGTTCGGTGCGCGAGCTGTTCGACTCGCTGAACATGCAGGGATTTGCAATGGACACGTTGTCGATGGGCATGTCGCAGGACCTGGAAGCGGCTGTGGCGGAAGGTTCCACCATGGTCCGCGTCGGCACCGCAATATTCGGCGAGAGAGCAAAAGCAAAGGCGGCGGTATGAAGATCGCGTTTCTCGGTGGCGGCAACATGGCTGGCGCTCTCATCGGCGGCCTGCTCGCCAAAGGCTACGCGGCCGATGCGATTTCGGTGGTCGAAGTCATCGCGCAGGCGCGCGACAGCCTGACTGTGCGCTACAAGGTTCACGCGAGCGATGCCCCGGACGCGCAAACGTTTGCGGCCGATACCATTGTGCTTGCCGTGAAGCCGCAGGACATGCGCAATGCCGTCGCCCCCCTGGCGGGCAAACTCGGCCAGCAGACGGTGATCAGCATTGCAGCCGGAATAAGGCTGCAGGATTTGGCCCGTTGGCTCGGCGGCTACGCGAAGCTCGTGCGCGTCATGCCGAATACGCCGGCGCTCATTGGCGCCGGCATAGCAGGGCTCTACGCAGGGTCCGGGGTGAGCGCAGAAGAGCGCACCCGTGCCGAGGCGATCCTGGAGGCGGTCGGCAAGACGGTATGGGTTGAAGACGAGTCCCTGATCGATCCGGTCACCGCGGTTTCCGGCAGCGGCCCCGCCTACGTTTTTTATTTCATCGAAGCGCTCGAAAAAGCCGGCGCGGAACTCGGCCTCGCGCCTGAGGCCGCGCGCAAGCTCGCGATCCAGACTTTCGTGGGCGCGGCCCGGCTGGCCGCCGAGAGCGCCGAGCCGCCCGGAACGCTGCGCGAGCGCGTTACCTCAAAGGGCGGCACTACGGAAGCCGCTCTCAAAGTGTTTGCCGCGGAGGACATCGCCGGCCGGATCGGCAAGGCGCTTAGAGCCGCCAGCGATCGCGGCGCGGAGCTGGGCAAGATTCTCGGCAAGGACGCCTGAATCGTGGTCGCGCAAATCCTCGAGTTTCTGGTCGACTCGGTCGCGGGCTTCTTCGTGTTCCTGCTCCTCGCGCGCTTTCACTTCCAGTGGCTGCGGGTAACGTTGCGCAACCAGCTGGGAGAATTCATCATCGCGCTCACCAACTGGATCGTAATGCCGGCCCGCCGGGTGATCCCCGGCCTGGCGGGTTTCGACCTCCCCACGCTGCTGATTGCCTGGGTCATGCAGGCGGCCACCCTGGCGATCGTCTTCATGCTGCGGGGCTACGACCTCGCCAACGCGTCGGGCGCTTTCGTCGCGGTCCTGTTCGGGCTGGCGCTCATCGACCTGCTGCGATTCAGCGTCTTCATCCTGATCTTCGCGTTGATCGTGCAGGCGGTCCTGTCGTGGACCAACCCGCATTCGCCGATCGGGTCGACCTTCGACGCGATGGTGCGGCCGTTCCTGCGGCCCATCCGTCGCTTCGTGCCGCCGATCTCGAACATCGACCTTTCGCCGTTAGTGCTGCTCGTGCTCCTGCAGGTGCTGCTGATCCCGCTCTCTTATGGGCGGACGCTGGTCGCGGGGCAGTTATGAATCCGCGCGGGCCGGAGGTGCTGTGCAAGGCGTAGTGGCGCGCACATGCCTGGACGCGGTCGAACCCGGCACGCTGGGACCCTGCCCGGTCGCGCCCGATGCTTTGCAGGGCATCAAGCGCCAGCAGACCAATCCTGGGCGCTGGCGCGGCGAGGGGTGGGACGCCTTCGCTGAAAACTTGCGCGGCGCGGGCATCGAGCTTGACGTATCGATGGTGGCACGCGGTGCGTACGCGACGGACGCCGGAGGCACCGCCTACGGACTGCCCCACGGTGTGGTGCTCGCACGTAGCGCAGAGCAAATCTCGGGACTGCTGCAGGCGGCGCAGCGGTATGGCGTGCCGGTCACTGTCCGCGGAGGAGGCCTCACGACCGAGGGCGAGTCCGTGGCGTTCGGCGGCGTCCTGCTCGACATGACCGGCATGAGCCGGGTGTTGAAAATCGATCGCGAAGCGCTGACGGTGCGCACCGAGGCCGGCATCTTCTGGCACAGCCTGGCCGAAGAGCTGCGGCGCGAAGACCTCGACTACCTCTCGGCGCCGCTCAACCTGACCTCTTCGGTGGGCGGAACGCTCGGGGTGGGCGGGATCGACGTCAACTCGCCGCGCCTCGGGTGCAGCGCCGACCAGGCGATTGCGCTTCAGGTGGTGACGCCGACCGGCGAGATCGTCGAATGCTCGGACACCCGGAATGCAGCGCTCTTCGAGCGGGTGATCCTCGGGTACGGCCAGTTCGGCGTGATCACCGAAGCCACGCTCAGGGTTCGCCCCTACACGCCGCTGCGCATGCACTACTATTATTATTCGTCGCTGCGCACTGCGATCGAGGACTTGCAGCTCATCGATCGCAACGACGCGAGCGACTACTCGGGGATCCTCACGATCCTCGACTGCGCCGTGAACCTGCTCGTGGCCTTCGATTCGCCCGGGCGGGAGGCCGCGTTCCGGGCGCAATTCGAATCGCGACTGCGCGGCCATGGCGAGTTCGGCTTTGCCTTGCGCATGCTGGCGCGCTACGCGCTGCGCCCCTGGAAGCTGGGCGAAGCATGGTTCCTGTTGCAAAGGAAGCGCGAGCTTTTTCCCGAGCTGCAACGCTCCGAATACATGCGGGAGGGCACCATGCTCGATCGCACGGTGGTGTTCTCGAGGGCCGTCTGGAAATTCTGGGGCGGACGCCAGAT
>JANMXB010000068.1:0-18101 GCA_031380765.1 Pseudomonadota bacterium
CTTTCATCGAGAAAAACCGCCTCGCCACCGCAAAGACGCTCGACATCGTGGATCGCCTGCTCGGCACGCACCCCTACGTCGCCGGCGACCGCCTCACGATGGGCGACATTCCGCTGGGCTGCTACGTGCACCGGTGGATGAGCATGCCCATCGTGCGCCCCGCGCATCCGAACCTCGTGGCGTGGCACAAGCGGCTTCTGGAGCGCCAGGCGTTCAATGCCGGAGTCAACACCCCTCTGAGCTAGCCGAAAGGGACGTGGTCAGGATGCGGCAGCGCTCTTTCTTCGGCAGCTTCGCGAGTTCCTTCACCGCGGCGTAGAAACGCGGCATGTCGCCGCCGGCGGCTTCGATCATTTTCTCGAAGCCCGGCACGAATTTCGAATACGCGGTGATCGACGCGAGCAGCGCATTGCCGGGCTCCTTGCCCAGGATCCTGTCATACCCGGCAAAGCCGCCCCAGCGGGCTTTGAGCGCGGCGTAGTCGCGCTTGAGCTCCTCGAAGCCGGCCCGCTTGGCCTCGCGCATCGGCGCCTCCTTGAGGTCCGAGTCGTAAACCTTGTCGAGGCGAAGTTTGGCGGCCTCGATCATCGCGACGAACTCGCGCTGGCGCTCGCGCGCGGCGAGAAAATTCTCGAGGTCTTTCTCGCGCTGGTGCGCGGCGAGCCAGCGCCGCACCCCCGCGCGCTCGACCGAGACGGCGAAAGACTCGTTGAAGACCGTGTCGCCCTTGGCGTACACCACGTGGTGGGCAAGCTCGTGGAACACCAGGCGCGCAAGCTCGCTCTCGGGATAGCGGATGAAGGTCGACAGCAGCGGATCGTCGAACCAGCCCAGGGTCGAGTAGGCCGGGATGCCGCTCACCTGCACGTCGTAGCCCTCGGCGCGCTTCTTCGCCGCATAGGCGATTGCATCGGCTTCGGCGAAGTAGCCGCGGTAGCTCACGCACCCGGTCACCGGGAAGCAGTAGTCGATGGGCTTGGTGGAAAACTCGGGGGTGGCAAACAGGTTCCACACGACGAACGGGCGGCCCAGGTCGGCGTACTTGCGGTAGCTGCCGTCGTCGGGCAGGCCGAGCTCGCGGCTGGCGAATTCGCGGATCTCCAGCGCCGTGCGCAGCTTCGCGCGCAGGTCGCCGCTGGTGGCCGGATCGAACATCACCGTGTCGATCGGTCGCGCGCTGGCGGTAATGGCGAGCTGCCCGCCCACGGCCTGGGTGTAATAGGCCAGCGTTTCGCATCCGGGGAGCAGCATGGCGCAGGCGGCCGCGGCAAGGAGCCGGAAGGCCCGGTGCATTCTAGTCATCGTGGTTGAAGTGTCCGTGCGCAAGAAAATGCGCAGTTTGGGTTTCGACGCGCGCGGAGAAAATAAGTTCGGTGTGCCCCACCGGCAGCGCGATGCGGTCGGCACACCCGTCGATTTCGGTTTCCTCGAGCCTCACGACCCCGTCGTTGGCACCCGGCAGCCGCCCCATGAGCCGGCCCAGCCCGAATGAGGGCTGGCTGCCGGCGATGACGCCCAGCGGCGCCCGGGCGTCCCAGCACGCAATCCGCCCTTCCTGCCACAGCGGCTGGCTTTCCCCGAGCATCCAGCGTCCCGCTGCCGCGAGCGCCAGCCGGCGGCCGGCCATGCACCCGCGCACCGGCGTGCCGAGCAGCACCACGCCGGCGGTCGCCGGCGCGCCGGGCCGGTCGAGCATGGCGAGCGCCACCAGCCCGCCGAAACTATGGCCGACAAAGTACACCGGCGCGTCGCCCACGGCATCGCGCACAAAGCGCACAAGCCTGTCGGCGTGCGACTCGATGGGCCGCAGGCGGCTGGCATAGTCGAAGACATGAGTCCTGTATCCGCGCGCCTCCAGGCGCGAGGCCAGCGGCGACATCACGATTCCCGGCATCCACAGGCCGTGAAGGAGAATCACGTGCCCAGTCCCTTTGGCGGTCATTGCGGAGCGGCCTTCGCCCGCATCGCGAGCAGCCAGACCCCGGCGAGCACTGCCGGCACGCCGAATACCGCATACGCCCCGGCGTAACTGCCGCCGTACGCAAGTGCCTGCGAGAACAGCGGTGGACTCACCACGACCCCCATAAACGTGAAGAACATGCAGCCGCCGGTGTACTGGCTCGCCTGCCCGGTCGGCGCAATGTGCGCCACCTCGGCAAGAAACACGCCGTTCCAGCCCACCGCCGTGGCGCCGAACACGATCGCAAACAGGAAGAGAACCGGTAGCGGCCACGCGGGACTCGCCGCGAGCGTGACCAGCGCGGAC
Source organism: Pseudomonadota bacterium (assembly GCA_031380765.1). GTDB lineage: Bacteria > Pseudomonadota > Gammaproteobacteria > Burkholderiales > SG8-39 > SZAS-79. The sequence continues at coordinate 2,267 of JANMXB010000068.1, forward strand.
AGGCCCATGCCGACTCCGAGGAGGCCGAGCATCGCGCGACGGGTGAGCAGGCGGTCTGCGACGACGCCCCACAGCACGCGCCCCACCACGCTCGCCACCTGGGAGGCCGCCATGACGAAGCCCGCGAGCACCAGCGTCATCGCGAAAGAATCGGTGAGGAAGGTCACCAGGTAAGCCACCAGCGTGATCTGCACGCCGCCGAAGATGAACGAAGTGATCGCCAATTCGCCCAGCCGGCGGTCGCGGAACACCAGTGCGATGGGCGCGAACGCCGAGCGCAGCGAGATCGGCGCCGACTTGTTGAGGTCCGTGTCGTAGAGCTTGCGCATCGGCTGGATCGCAATTGCGAGCAGCACGCACCCCAGACCGATGGCCAGCGCGGCCCAGCGCCAGCCGAAGAGGAGGATCAAGGTGGGAACGAGCGCGCCCGCGATTGCGCCGCCCAGCGGAACGCCCGTCTGCTTGACCGAGAAGGTGATCGCCAGCAGCGACGGCGGCGTGGCACGCACGAGGATCTGCGAACTCGCCGGTGTGCTGGGGCCGTAGCCCAGGCCGACGAAGAATGCGCCCAGCGCGACCACGCAGAGCGAGAACGACGACGAGGCAAGAGCAAGGCCGATGAGGCACGACGCCAATCCGGCCTGGCTCATGCGCACCGGCCCGTACCGCGCCACCAGCCCGCCCGCGGCGACCGAGCCCAGCATGCTGCCCAGGTACACAAGCGCAATGTAGTAGCCGATCCACGATGCGGGGACGCCGAAGTCCCCGGGCCCGGCCACCGGCGCCATCACCGGCGCGCTGTAGACGGCGAGCGCTACCAGCGTCTGCACCGCGAGCGTGAGGGACACCGGCGCGAAGAGCGAGCGCATCGGCCCTGCAGCGGCCGCGCTGGCCGGCTCAGCCACTGTTGCGCAGCCCTGCCGCGATACCGTTGATGGTGATCAGCAACGCGCGCTTGACGCGGTCGTCCGAGTCGCCCGAGCGCAGGCGCCGCAACAACTCGATCTGCAGGTGGTTGAGCGGGTCGATGTACGGGCGCCGGTTGCGGATCGAGCGCGCGAGGGTCGGGTTGCCCTCGAGCAATCCCTTGGTGCGCTCGATCGCGAACAGGTGGCGCAGCGAGAGCGCCTGCTCGTCCTCGATGCGGCGAAGCAGTGCCGAAGCCCGCTTCTGATTGCGCGCGAGCCGTGCATAACGGGATGCAATGCCCAGATCCGTCTTCGCCAGCAGCATGTCCATGTTGGCGAGCATGACGCGAAAGAACGGCCATCCGGCCTGCATCTCGCGCAGGAGCCGCAGGTTTTTCGTGCGCGACTTCGCGACGAAAGCCTCGACGGCCGTGCCGAAGCCATACCAGCCCGGCAGCATGATGCGCGACAGCGACCAGCTGAACACCCAGGGAATCGCGCGCAGGTCCTCGATGCGGTTCGACGCCTTGCGCGCCGCGGGACGGCTGCCGATGTTGAGCTCGGCGATCTCGCCGATCGGCGTCACGTCGCGGAAGAATTCGACGAACCCGGGCGTCTCGTAGACGAGCGCGCGGTAGGCCGCGAACGAGCTTGCGCTGATCTCTTCCATCGCGGCGCGCCACTCGGGACGCTCGAAGGAAGGATGCACTGCGCCCTTGGCGCTTTTGAGCAGGGACGCTTCGAGCGTTGCCGCCACCAGCGTTTCGAGGTTGCGCAGGCCGATCTCGGCATCCGAATACTTGCTCGCGATCACCTCACCCTGCTCGGTGATGCGGATCTGGCCGTTCACGCTGCCGGGCGGCTGCGCGAGGATCGCGTCATAGCTGGGGCCCCCGCCGCGTCCCACGGTGCCGCCGCGGCCGTGAAAGAGGCGCAGCTTCACCTTGTGCTTCTGGCACACCTGCACGAGATCCAGCGTCGCGCGGTAGAGCTCCCAATTGGAAGTCACATAGCCGCCGTCCTTGTTGCTATCCGAATATCCGAGCATGACCTCCTGCAGGTCGCCGCGGCCCGCGATCAGCGCGCGGTAAGCCGGCAGGCTCAGCAGCCGGTCCATCATCGCGCCCGCGCGCCGCAGGTCGTCGATGGTCTCGAAGAGCGGCGCGATGTTCAGATCGAGGACCGGCGCATTGTCGCCAACCCGTCCAGGGCGCAGCAGCCCGGCCTCGCGCAGCAGCACCGCCGCTTCGAGAATGTCGCTGACCGAGTTGGTGTTCGAGATGATGCTGGTGGGCAGCGCCGTGCTTCCGAACCGCCGCTGGATGGCCTGCGCGGCGTCGAGGATCGCGAGCTCCTTGGCCGCGAGCTCGCCATAGGGGACGAAAGGCGAGCGCAGCAGGCGCGCCGTCCCCAGCTCCGCGAGCAGGAAGGCGATCTTCGCGTCCTCGTCCAGCGTGGCGTAATCCGCCACGGCGCCGGAGCGCGCGGCGAGCTCCGCCACCACGGTTTCATGCACGCCGCTGTGCTGGCGCAGGTCGACCGACGCAAGGTGGAACCCGAACGCCTGCGCCGCGTGCCGCAAGCGCATGAGCCGGCCATACACCACGCGGGCGCTGCCATGCGTGCGCAGCGAGCCGATCAGCGTATCCAGGTCCCGGACGAAGTCCTCGCTGGCCGCATACGGCGGAGCCGCCGCCAGCGGCCGGCGGATCGGGTCGCGCTGGCCCAGCGCAATCGAAGTGGCGGCAAGGCGCGCATAGATGCCGGTCAGCGCGCGCCGGTAAGGCTCGTCGCGCCGCTGGTCGGAGGGATCGCCGGCCGCATCCGCCAGGCGCTTCAACTCGGGCGAGATGTCCACGCGTTGCAGGGAGAGGGAGAGCTCGCGGCCCAGCGCGTGCGTTTCCTCCAGGTAGTGCGCCAGAGCGAGCGCGGACTGCCGCTCCACTGCGTAAGTGAGGGTTTCATGCGTGACAAAGGGATTGCCGTCGCGATCCCCGCCGATCCAGCTGCCCATGCGCAGCATCTGCGGCGCGGGGAGGCGGCTGCGATAGCGCGCGTGCAGCTCGGCGTCGATCTCCTCGATGAGGCGCGGGATCGCGGCAAGGAACGTGTAGCTGTAAAAGGACAGCGCGTTGTCGATCTCGTCCTGCACCGTGAGGCGCGCCGCGCGCACCATGCGCGTCTGCCAGAGGATCAGGATCATGCGCCTGAGCGCCGCCTCGTCGGCCGCCGCCACCACCGGCGGCTGGCGCACCCGGGCGCGCACGTCGAGCAGGCGGGCGATCTCGATATGGGCATCGAGGATGCTCTTCCTCTGCACTTCGGTCGGGTGCGCGGTCAGCACCGGCATCACGAGGCCGCCGGTCAGGAAAGCGGAGAGTTCGCCTGCGGTGACGCCGGCCGCTGCGGCCCTCTCTGCGGCGAGCGCGATCGATCCGCTCTGCGGTTTCGAACCGACCAGCCGGTGCGCGCGGCGCCGGCGGATATGGTGGCGATCCTCGGCGATGTTGGCGAGCTGGGAGAACTGGGTGAAGGCGCGCACGACCGTCATCACCGCGTCCGGGTCCAGCGCGCGCAGCGTCGCGGCGAGCGACGTGCCGGCGCGCGGGTCGCCGCCGCGCCGGAAATCGACCGCGGTGCGGCGAATACGCTCGACGAGCTCGAAGGCCGCCACGCTCTCCTGCTCGCGCAGGGTGTCGCCGAGAATGCGCCCGAGGCGGCGGATATCCTCCGCCAGCGGCTGGTCCTTGCCGTCGCGCGGTACTTTTTTTCCGGCGGCCTTCTTCACTACGGTTTGCGCCGGTTCCACTCCGGCACCGGCAGCACCGGCTCGGCGCTGCGATATGCTTCCGGCCAGATCACTTCGCGGCGGCCTTTGAGGATCTGGACGAGGAAGGGCCTGGCCGCAACCTGGCTGCCATCGAGGGACACCTTGTAGCCGCCGAGCACGTTGTCCATCTCGAGGGCGCTGAAAGCCGCGCGCAGTTTTTCCTGGTCGAACGCACCGGCCTTGGCCACCGCGGCTTCGATCGCCTTGCCGGCCGCCCAGGCGCAGGCCGCGTGGAAGGTCGGCGCCACGCTGTACTTGGCGCGATAGGCCTTGACGAATTCCGCGTTGCCCGGCGTCCGCGCCCTCGCCTCATAGGAGGCGAAGCCGACCGAGTATTCGGCGTCCATGCCGACCAGCTTGATGAATTCCGGCTCGACGATGCCGCGGGCGGCAAAAAGCTTCGGCGTGAAGCCCGCGGCCTTGAATCCGCGCACCAGATCGGCCGAGTCGCGCACGCTGGCCGGCGTCACCACCGCCTCGGCGCCGGTCGCCGCGAGAATCTTCGCGAAAGGCGCAAGCGTTTTCATTGGATCGATCGAGTAGTAGATCGACGGCCGCAGCTCGACGCCCGATTTGCCCGCGTCGCGCCTGAGCTGCTCGAGGAGAGGCTTGGCGGCGCCCTCGTCGCGCGCGATCACGATCACCGACTTGAGCCCCGCTTTTGCGGCGAGCGGCTGCAGGCCTCCGGCGGAAATGTCGGACGGCGGCGGGATCTGGAAAAGGTAGCGATAGACACGCTTGTGGATTTCGGGCGACGGTCCAGTCGCGTTGACCATCACGCGCCGGTTGCGCTCGGCCACGGCGGCGGCCATCGACGTGGCCGCCGAACCGAACGAGCCGATGAGAAGGTCGGCCTTGTCGTCCTTGATGAGCAGCTCGTAGAGCGAGGTGTTGCGCAACGCGTCGCTCGCGTCGTCGTAGAGCTTGAGCTCGACCTGGCGGCCGAGCAGCCCGCCCGCGGCGTTGACCTGTTCCTGCCACAGGAGCAGCGCATTGCGTGTACCCAGCGCGAGGTCGGCGAGGTAGCCCGTCTGCGCGATCGCCGCGCCGATGAGAACCGGCTGAGCCTGTGCGACAGGCGGAAAAAGCAGCGCCGCGACGACAAAGGCTGCCCGCAACCTCATTCGAATCCCAGGAATTGCGTGAAGGCTCCCACCGGCTCACGCGTCGTAACGAGCGTATTCTCGATCGCGTTCGGCTCCGCATAGCCGAGCGCCATCCCGCATACGATCTTTTCGGACTCGGGGATGGCGAGGACTTCGCGCACCACCGCGTGCCCCGACGCGATGGCCGCCTGCGGGCACGTGTCCAGGCCCTTGCCGCGCGCGGCGAGCATGATGTTCTCGAGGAACATGCCGTAGTCGAGCCAGCTGCCCAGCTCCATGTCCGCGTCGATCGTGAAAATCATCTCCACGGGAGCGCCGAAGAACATGAAGTTGCGCGCATGCTGCCTGGTCATGCCTTGCTTGTTGTCGCGCGTGAGGCCGAGGAGCCCGTAGAGATCCCAGCCCACTTTGCGCCGGCGCGCAAGATAAGGCTCGCGCCACTTCACCGGGTAATAGTTGTAGGGATATTTGAAGCCGTCTTCGCCGTTGGCGAGATACGCATCGACCATCGCCCGGGCAAGCCTGTCACGCTCGCGGCCGGCAAGCACGCGCACCTTCCACGGCTGGATGTTGGTGCCCGACGGAGCGCGACTGGCAAGGGCAAGAATCTCGGCCACCGTGCCGCGTGGCACCGGGTCGGGGCGGAACGCGCGGATGCTTCTGCGCGAGAGCAGCGCCTCCTCGACGCTGAGTGCGCGCGCGCCGGCGGCGAAGGGAAGGGCTCCGAGGGCTGGGTCAGTCAAGAGTTTGCTCCGAGGGATCTGCTGTCGCCTGATGCAGGCGGAAACGCGATAATACCGGATGGCCTCCGTCCCGCTGCCCGACCTCGCTTCACGCTTCGCCGATATCGTCGGCGCCTCTCACGTGCTCACGTCGAAAGACGACGTGGCGCCCTACTACACCGACTGGCGGCACGTGTTTGCGGGGACGGGCATCGCGGTGGTGCGCCCCGGGAACACCGAGGAGGTTGCGCAGGTCGTGGCGCTCTGCGCTTCCGAGGCCATCGCGATCGTGCCCCAGGCGGGCAATACCGGCCTTGTCGGCGGTTCGATCCCGACGGGAACGCGCAAGGAGGTCGTGGTTTCCGTGTCGCGCATGAGCCGCATCCGGAATTTGGACGCACTCAACGACACCATGACCGTCGAGGCCGGGTGCATCCTGCAGAACATCCAGAAGGCCGCCGACGAGGCCGGACGCCTCTTCCCGCTTTCACTTGCCGCGGAGGGCAGCTGCCAGATCGGCGGCAACCTGTCGACCAACGCCGGCGGCGTCGGCGTGCTTCGCTACGGCAATGCGCGCGACCTCGTGCTCGGCCTGGAAGTCGTGCTGCCCGACGGGCGCGTCTGGAACGGGCTCAAGGCGCTGAGGAAAGACAACACCGGCTACGACCTCAAGCACCTCTTCATGGGCGCCGAGGGGACATTGGGAATCATCACCGCCGCCGTGCTCAAGCTCTTTCCCAAACCTTCCGCAAGTGCCACCGCGTGGATCGCCGTCGAAAATCCGCAGAAAGCCGTCGAGCTGCTGGCCGCCCTGCGCTCGCTGATGGGCGACCGGCTCACGGCGTTCGAACTCATCTCGCGCGGCGTGCTCGAGGCCGTGATCCGGCACAAGCCCGCGACCATGGATCCCTTGCGCGAGGCGCATCCCTGGTACGTGCTCGCCGAGCTCACCGACGGCGGGACACAGGAGGCTTTGGCTTCGCGCGCCGAGGCTGCCCTCATCGATTGCACCGAGCGCGGCATCCTCATCGACGTGGCCCTCGCGCAGAGCGAAGGCCAGGCGCAGGCCCTGTGGGCGATCCGCGAAACCATCCCCGCGGCGCAGTTCACCAATGTGAAGCACGACGTCTCGGTGCCCGTGTCCAGCATTCCGCGCATGATCGACGAGGGCATGGCGGAGCTGGGCAAGGCTTTCCCCGGCTGCGTGGGGCTGATCTTCGGCCACATCGGTGACGGCAACCTGCACTACAACATCACCATGCCCGATGAGGCACAGACGCTTTCGCTCATGCAAAAGCGCAAGGCCGTGAACGAAATCGTCTACGACGTCGTCGGGCGGCTTGGCGGCTCCATCTCGGCCGAGCACGGCGTCGGCCAGCAGAAGCGCGACGCAATCAGGCTGAGGAAATCTGCGGTGGAGATGGAGCTGATGCGGCGGGTGAAGGATGCGATCGATCCGCAAGGGCTGATGAATCCGGGCAAGATGCTGTAGGGCAATTGCTGCCATTTTTGGGCTGCAGTCCGCTCTGGGAGCGAGTTTTCGGGCGAAATGTTGCCAACGAAGGAGGCGTATCTCATGGCGAAATATATTCCCAGTCCCAGAGATTGGGTGCGTGAGCAGGTGGAGCTTTACGAGAGCAGTGGCGGGACCGAAGGCACCACGCTGCGTGACACAGGGTTGCCGGTGATCATCGTCACCAATACCGGCAACAAGACCGGGGCGATCCGCAAGACCCCGCTGATGCGCGTGGCGGACGGCGGCAACTATGTGCTCGTGGGCTCCGTGGGTGGGGCACCCAAGCATCCGGTGTGGGTGTACAACCTGCGCGCCAACCCGGCGGTCGAGATCCGCGACCGGACCGTGGTGCACGCGATGAAAACCCGCGAAGTCACCAACCCGGCCGAGCGGGCCCGGCTCTGGAACATCGCGGTAGCGGCGTACCCGCCCTACGCGCAATACCAGGCAAAAACCACCCGGCAGATCCCGCTCTTTGTGGCGGAGCCGGCCCTCTGAATGGCGCTATGTAGAGAAAGTAGAGGCAAACACTTCACGAAGCCTCCAATGTTGATTCGAATTGCGCTTTTGCTTTCCGTCGTCCTCTCCTTCAGCGCCGGCGCCGCCGACCGGAAAGAGTGGGAGCAGCACTCGCACTGCCGCTACATCGAGCAGAAGTACAACGACGGAGACAGCTTCCGGGTGAGCTGCGGGGTGCGCGAGTATGTCCTTCGCCTCTACTACGTCGACGCGCCGGAATCGAATATGTCGAGCGCCGCGCGCGTGGGCGAACAGCGCGAGTATTTTCAGGTGACGATCGAAAACGTCCTTTCGACCGGGGAAGCCGCCACAACGAGGGTGCGCGAGCTCCTGCAGCAACCCTTCAGCGTGTCCACAAAATGGGCGAGCGCGGGAGGAAGGAGCAAGGAGTTGCGCTACTACGGCCTCATTGATGTCGGCGGAAAGCGGTTAGCCGAAATCCTCGTTTCCGAAGGCCTCGCGCGCACGAAAGGCGTGGTTGTCAATCTTCCCACCGGAGAGAAAGCGACCGCGTATATCGCAAAGCTCCGGGGCATGGAGCGCGAAGCGAAAAACCAGAGAAGGGGCATCTGGGCGCATTCGAAGGGGTAGGAAGCCTCTCGACCACCCGCTTCCCGCGCAGCGTCGACCGCCACACTGTGGGGGAGTGCTGCCGATGGCGGGGGGCCGCTTGCGCCTTGCGCGGGTCTGACAAGGACGTCGCGCAATTCGGCCTATGATGGCCGCATGGCAAAGCACACCGAAATCAAGGACGACGACGTCTTTGCAATCACCGACAAGGGCAATCGCGAGCTCAAGGCGGCGGGTACCGAGCTGACCGTCACCGACCTGCAGGTGCTCGTCCTGGTCGACGGGTTTTCGCCTGTGGCGGCGCTCGCCGAGCGCGTGCCCCACACGGCCCGCGACGCGGTGAACGAGTCGGTGCTCAAGCTCTCGGTCTCCAAACTGATCGTGAACACGATCGAGCCGGATTCGGATGCGAATTCCTCCGGGTTCTCGACGATCACCGTGCCGGCCGGCTTCTTCAGCAGCCTGAAGAGCGACTCGAGTCCGGAGGCCGAAGGCGGCGCTTCGATCCTCAGGCAGAAAGGCTATTTCGTCCGCATCGCGCGCCGGCCGGGCGAGGGCCGGACGCACAAGGAAGGCTGGAAGCCCACGATCCTGGTCGTCGACGACGATATCGACCTGCAGAAACTGATTCGCACGTATTTCGTGCTCGAGGGCTTCGCGGTGCGGGCGGCCCTCAAGCGCGACGACATCACGATTGCGCTGCGCATGCAGCCGACGCCCGACCTCGTGCTGCTCGACGTGCAGCTGCCGGACGCAAGCGGCTTCGACATCCTCGCCCGCATGCGCCAGCACCCGGTGCTCAGGTACATGCCGGTCATCATGCTTACCGCCGAGGCGACCCGCGAAGCGGTGCTCAAGGGGCTGCAAGGCGGCGCCGACGGCTATGTCACCAAACCCTTTGAGGCCGACCTGCTGGTCAATGCGGTGAAGGCCGTGCTCGGCCTCAGCCCGCCCGCCCAAGCCAGAAAGCAGTCCGGCGCGCGGCCCTAGCGCCGCGCGCCGCCCTGCCTGAGCATCGAAATGAGGTTGAGGCAGATGAGGTGTGCAACCTGCTGCTTGTCGCGGCGGGTGCGCTTGTGGCGGATTTGGGCAGCCAGTGCGCGGGCGGCCCTGAGCTCGGCAGGCTCCCTGCGAACGGCGGTCGGAGTGCGGGGCAGCCTGTGCGGCGAGTCGCCGAAAAGGTCACGCGAAAGTTCCGCGGTTGTTTCCACAGTGCTTGCACGATCGCCCATTTCGCACCTCGCTCGAGAAACAGTACGCTCCCTGGAGCCACTATTCGCGCATTCCGGGTCGACGTCTGTACGGTCAAACACCTATGCGCGTGTAGGCACTTAACGCGGCACGTCGGAAAACGGCTGACACGCCGTTAACGCGATACTTTAAGTCTCGGAGTGAAGACGCAGGCGTCAGACGATGCCGGTCTCGCCGTAGGGCTTGCCGTCGATCACGCGCTGGTAATTCATGCGCCCGAGATCAATCGTCTCGTAGCGCCCGCGCACGATCAGTTCGGACAGCGCACGTCCTACCGCTGGCGCGTGCATGAGTCCGTGGCCCGAGAATCCGCACGCCACGAAAAAGTTGTCCAGATGTCCCGGCCAGTTGCCCAGGATCATGTTGCCGTCCAGCTCGCATTCGTCGTACAGGCCCGCCCATTCGCGCTTGAGCTTGAGTTTTTCGAACGCCGGGATGCGGCTGGCGAGCGCGGGCCACACGATGCGTTCGAACCACGCCGGGTCGAGGTCGTAGTTGAAGCCGCGCGGCTCGCGCCCATCGACGAGGCCCACCGCATAGCCTTTGCCCTCCGGGCGGACCACCAGCCGCTCCGGGTCCTTGATGAGCGGCATCGGGGGCAGAGCGTCGCCCAGCAGCCGGCGGCATTGATGACGGTTTCGGCACCGAAGCGCATCCCCGAGGCGAGCTCCATCTGCGTGACGCGCTTGCCGCTCGTATACAGGTCCACCACCCGGTCGCGGATAAAAGTCACGCCGAGCGCCTGCGCCTTCTTGCGGAATCCCTGCAGCACGCTGTTGGGGTCGAGCCAGCCGTCCTCCGGCGAAAGCACGCCCAGCGCAAGGTCGTCGTGCCGCATCCACGGGTAGCGCTTCGCGATTTCCGCGCGGTCCAGCATCTCCACCTTCACGCCAAGATCCTTTCCGGTGCGGTAGTTCTGCTCGAGCACCTTCTCGTGCCCCTCGGTCACGACGAAGAGGTAGCCGCCCTCCTTCCACTGCACGTCGACGCCCGTATGGGTTTCGAATGCCTTGAAGAAGGCAATGCTGAATTGCGACATCCGGATGTTCTCGGGCCGCGCGAAGAGGCGGCGGCATCCGCCGGTGGCTACAGGGGATGCGGCCTTGGCATAGGTTGGGTCCGGTTCGATCACCGCCACGCGAGCCACGCCCGCGAGCTTGAGAAAATACGCCGCGGCGCAGCCGATCACGCCGCCGCCGATGATCGCCACGTCCTGTCGGGGGGAACTTCCTGACGTCACCCGATGCGGTCCGGCGCCGCCGTGGGAATGAGCGGCGTCCATCCCGTGAGCTTGCCGACCTCGGCCTTGACGAAATTGCCCATCGCCAGACGGTCCGAAGTCAGCATCACCATCTGGAAGCCCTGGTCGATATAGCGCTGCGTGTATTTGGAGCTGCCGGTGTGCATGGCCGCGACCACCTTATGCCTGCGGCAGGTCTCGAGGACGCGGTTGACCGTGGCGACGTGCTTCGGATCGTCGTTGTCCATCACCGGCGGCAGTCCCAGCGCAAGCGCGAGATCCGTCGGACCGATATACACCGCATCCACGCCGGGCGTGGAGGCGATCTCGTCCATCTTCTCGATGCCCTCGGCGGTCTCGATCATCACTATGCACAGCATCTCGTTGTCGGCGTGCTTCTGGTAGTCCGGACCGCCGTACAGCGCCGCGCGGTTGGGGCCGTTGCTGCGGATGCCCCTGGGCGGATAGCGGCAGGCCGCCACGGCCCGCTCCGCCTCGGCGCGGTTGCCGACCATCGGCACGATCACGCCGTAGGCGCCCGCGTCGAGCACCTTCATGATCATCGACGGCTCGTTCCACGGCACGCGCACGATCGGGGTCACCGCGGTCGTGGAGATCGCGGCGAGCATCGGCACCGCGTCGGAGTAGTCGATGCAGCCGTGCTGCATGTCCACGCACAACCAGTCCAGCCCGCTGTGGGCCATCGTCTCGGCCGGCAGGCAGTGCGGGATGGAAAGAAAGCCGCCCACGGCGGTCTTGCCTTCGCGCCAGAGTTTCTTGACCCGGTTGATGCGCATGCGCTTGTCTCCCAGTTATGTGCGGAAACGCGCAGCTTACGCCAGAGGCGTCCCCGATTACACTGACCGCATTGCAACAACCGCATCGATCCGGACCGCATGGCGCCGATCAAGGATGAAGCGCAATCGAAGGCGTAGCTCTCGAAGCCCGCGCCGCGCTGAAGGCGCCCTCAGGGCGTCATCTGCGCGCGGATTTCCCCGGCCCTGTTTCCCGCTGAGTGAACATTGACGTAGGTCCTGCCGGCAAGAAAGGCGGCGTACTGGTCCGCGGTGAATTTCGCGCCGGAAGGCACCACCCAGACGTCGTCGGCGGTCCTGACCAGGCCGATGGCGATCGGCCCGTTTTCGCCGCGCGCGCCCACGTGAATATGGGCCTCCACCCCGGTAAGCCCGCTCGTTGTGAGGACGCCGCTCACCGCGCGGTTGTCGGCCACCATGAGGGTGCCGGTGCCGCGCGCATCGGTGGCCACGGGCGGGACCTCCTCGGCCCCCGTGAGCGTCAGGCCCACGTTCCTTACCGGCGACATGATCACGCACGCCGAGAGCAGCACCAGGATCGCGCCCAGCGCGAGCCCGAGCAGTTTCTTCGGCGATGCGAACATCTCCACGCCTAAAGCGAGGCGTTGCGGTGATGCGTCGCGGTTCTCATCGGCGCCGCGTTTACGCCCTGACGCGCCGCGATCTCTGAGCGCACCATCGCCGAGAACCGCGCCGAGTCGAAACCGTTGCCTTGGGCGCTGGCACGAAAGTCCTCTCCGCTCGCGTGGAGCGCCAGCGCTTGCGCGGCCACCCGCCCGAGTTCGTCTTCGTGGCCGTACCAGCTCGTCATCGACAGGTACATTGCCGCCACGGTCGAAGCGTTGCGGTCATACTGGCTGCGCCGATGCCAGGCGCGCGCATCGAAGGCGTAATACTGGTCGGCGCAGAATTGGGCGAGTGCTTCGGATTCCTGCTGGTTCATGGGACGCATCCCCTCTGAGGCATCCCCCGCAGTGCGGGGTCAAGCACACGATTTACGGCAAACACGGGGCTTTCTCTGTGCGTTACCTCGCATTGCCCCGCAAGGCGCTCGTCAGCCGCGGGCAAGAACAGAGTCAATAAACAATCCGTAACATCAGTGCCATATCGCTTCCATAGAGTCTGGCGATGGGCAAACAGGCATTGACGTCTCTCGCGCGCTTCTGCGCTTCGCAACGCAATGCGTTCGAGCTGCGCGCGTGGCTCGGGGAGCGCACGATCGACCGCCGGGATCTCGCGATCGCAGCGCTGTACCTGTCGATGACGAGCTGGTACGGCTACGAAGGATCGCTCGAGCGCATCGCCGAGGAACTCCATCCGGGCATCGCCAGCGGCGGGGTGTTCAGCGCGGAAATGAGCGCGATGGATTTTGACCTGGCGCGCTTTTCCGCCACGACGCGGTACCTGATTCACCAGTCTCGCGACTGACGCCGGAATTGCGCATGCACTGGAGCGACGCGGCAAAATTTGGAACAATCGTGGTCTGACCCCGATTTCCGACCCCGATTTCCGACCCCGATTTCCCCGATTTCCAGGAGCGCGCATGAACATCGCCATCCTCGACGACTACTTCGACACGGTTCGCACGCTGCCGTGTTTTGCGAAACTCTCCGGCCATAAGGTCACGGTGTGGAACGACCACGTACAGTCGGTCGATGTTCTCGCCGAGCGCCTCGGGGACGCCGAGGCCCTGGTGTTGATCCGCGAGCGCACGCAGATCCGCGCGCCGCTGGTCGCGCGCCTGCCCAAACTAAAACTCATCAGCCAGCGCAGCGTGTACCCGCACATCGACATCGACGCTTGCACGGAGTACGGGATCATCGTCTCTTCCGACCAGCATCCGGGCACGCCGTCCTATGCGGCGGCCGAGCTGACGTGGGGTCTCGTCCTGGCGGCGGCGCGCCGCATCCCGCAACAGATGGCTGCGCTCAAGGCGGGCAACTGGCAGATCGGCGTCGGCGACACGCTGCGAGGCAGGACGCTGGGGATCTACGGGTATGGCCGCATCGGCAGCGCGGTCGCCGGTTACGGCAAGGCTTTCGGCATGCGGGTCGTAGCCTGGGCGCGCGAGAAGTCCCTGGAACGAGCGGTGGCCGATGGCTACGAGGCGTCCGCGGGCAAACGCGTGTTCTTCGAGACCTGCGACGTGCTCTCGCTGCATATGCGCCTGGTCAAGGACACGCGCGGCATCGTCACGGCAGCGGACCTGGCGCTGATGAAGCCCTCGGCAATCCTCGTCAACACCAGCCGCGCGGGACTCGGGGAGCCCGGCGCGCTCGTCTCGGCGTTGCGCGCCGGCCGTCCCGGCATGGCCGCGGTCGACGTCTTCGAGGAGGAACCGTTGCGCAACCCGAACGACCCGCTGCTCACGCTCGAAAACGTCGTCGCCACGCCGCACATCGGCTACGTCACTCGCGACGAATACGAACTGCAGTTTTCCGACATCTTCGACCAGATCACGGCTTATGCCGCGGGCAAACCGATCAACGTGGTCAATCCCGCAGTTACTTCGAGAGGTTAATCCGAGAGTGCCGGCGGCGTAGCCGAGGCCTGGCACGCGCGCACGCGTTCCACGAGCGCCTCCAGGCGCTTGTCCCGGATGCCGAGCGCTACCAGGTGCGAGACAGTGTCGAAGAGGTAGTCACAGCACGAGCCGAGCGGCCCGGCGCCGGTGGCGAGCAGCCGCGCGGTCTCATCCGTATCGAGACCACGCACATACCTTTCGTGCGCGTGGTTGGCGGCGAACGCAATCGCGTGTTCGATTCCGTTGGGCGTATGCGCTGTCACCCACTTTGCGCGATACGCGCCCGTAAGCATCTCGCGCCGCCAGACCACATCGAGCTCCGTTTCCACTTGCTCCGGTGCGATCCGGTAAGCCACGCCATGGCAGCTGCCGCCCCGCTCGAGGGCCAGCATCAGGCCCGGGCTCTGCGGGCTGCCGCGCCCCGCCTTCGACCACAAGCAGAACTGGCGATGGAATCCGCGCACGAGCGCGGTGCGCCGCTCCACAAAATGGAACGCCGGGTTCCAGATGAGCGACCCGAACCCGAACACCCAGACCCGGTCGGGCCGCGGCGAGGCCGCGAGCATTTCGCGGATGTGGCGCGTGCGCTCCTCGTCGGTCATGAATTTCACCCCGGGCCCGAGCAGGGCCTTCGCCGAGGCGCGCAAGGTGCCGTCGAGGATGGTTTCGCGGGTGAGCTTCAGCTTGCTCAAGATCCGGCGTGCCCCGTGCCGCCGCTTTAGCGCTTGAGCGGGAAGAAATCGACCGGCTTCATGAGGCGGTTTTCCTGCGACAGCAGCGCGCCGAGCTTGCCGCTTTCGGCCTGGTAGGCGATCCAGTCCGGGTCGGCCTGCATGGCGGCGCGTTTCTTCTCGCGGTCGGCCGCGCTTTCGTACACCCAGATATGGACGTATTGGTTGACGTTGCCGGATTCGGTCTGCAGGTAGGCCAACGGCTGGCCCAGGTGCCTGGTCTGCGGACCCTTGCCGAGCTTTTCGTAAAGCGCGAAGTGCTGTTTGAGCAGTCCGGGACGGCAGATGTAGGTGCGTACGTCGAGCAGCATTTGTGATCTCCTTTGGGGTGGTAAAGCATTCATCGTACCAATGTTGCGCGCTGGCACAGGCGGAAAAGCAAGAGCGCGGCCAGCGTGAGGAAAACCAGCGCGCCTGCGTACAGGATGGGGGCCGCCGGGGAGCCGGTCACGTCGTAGGTCCATCCGCCGATGGGCGGCAGGCCGGCCACGCCGGCGTACCACCACGTATAGAAAAGGCCCAGACCCGTGGCGCGGTTTTGCGGCCGCAGGACCTCGATCGGCAGGGCGGCCATGATGCCGGCGGGCAGGAACAGGATCAGGCCGATCACCGAGAAGCACACCATGTAAGCCGAGGTGTACGGAATCGCGAGCACCGCCGCCCCGCCGATGACGGTGGACAGGATGATCAGCGTATCCGGCCGCCGCCAGCGCGAGGCCACGTAACCGCCCACCGGCACGCCGATGATCGCAAGCCAGGTCGCGAGGCTGGTGACCGCGGCGGCCTCGCCGATTTCGATGCCCTGCGTGCGCAGGTAGTCCGGCGCAAAACTCACCGCGATCACCCAGCCCGCATTGACGAAGGTCCAGATCATTCCAGCCAGGCTGACCAGCACGATTTCGCGCATCGACAGGCCCGCGATCACCGGACCGCTGGCAGGACCCGGAGGCCCTGACGGGCTGCGGTAGAGCACGCCGAGGACCACGAACGTCACGGCCGACAGAACGGCGGTGGCGAAAAAGACCGTGCGCCACGAGTACGCGCTGGCCAGGCCGACCTGCGTCACGAGGGCCAGGCCGATGCCGAGCGGCCAGCCGTTGAGA
>JANMXB010000097.1:0-2373 GCA_031380765.1 Pseudomonadota bacterium
CCGGCAGTCACAAGTGGGGGCGCACCGAGGCCTATCTTGATACGAGCACGGCCTATCGTTTGTGGTCCGTAACCCCCGAGGACATGAAGCGCCGCATGGGCGAATCGCCGCCGCCGGTGGCGCTGGCGGGCAAGGCCGGCAGCTGCGCGATCTTCGACTGCAACCTGATGCACGCGAGCGGCCACAACCTCTCGAACCACGACCGCTGGCAGGCGTACTTCTGCTTCAACACCTGCGCGAACCGGCCGGTGGACGTCGAAAATCCGCGGCCGGATTTCGTGCGCTCCACCAACTGGGCGCCGATGCAGCTGGTGGAAGACGGCGCGGTGCTCAAGTCGGGGAATGTACCGGAACAGGTACATTGACTGCCCGGAGAGCCAATATCCATGCGGCTCTCCGAAATAGAATCTTGGAGAATTCGGCCTAGAACGGCTCCTTGTAGGGCCGCAGGTCGATCTCCTGCGCCCAGGCCGTGCGTGGCTGCGGCCATGGGCATGGACCGGTCCACGCTGGGACGCAATCTACTGCCGCTCGAGCGTGACGGCCTGATCGCACTAGGACAGGGCGAGGCGGACTTGCGCAGCAAGGAAGTGAGCCTCACGGCTGCGGGCGCCGAGAAGCAGCGCGCCGGCCTCAGGCACTGGCAGGCGGCGCAGGCCGGTTTCGAAGTGGCGTTCGGGCCGCAGCGCTCGGCCGAACTACGCGCCCTTCTGGGGGCGGTGGCGCAGACCGAGTTAATCTAACGGTCAGCCGCGAAATTCGTCCGCGACTTCGCGGGCGCTATGCAGCGCCACGACCGTGCAGTCGCCCGGGCCGGGGGCGTTCGACTTATGCCACACCGCCTGCGGCACGAGGTGCCAGCGGTCTTCGAGCGCCGACGTCCCGCCCTCGCCGTAGCGGTCGACGCGCCAGCCCGCCGCCGTCTCCACGTGCGTCTCGACCGGCCCGTCGAGCACGTACAGGTACTGGGTGCTGTTCGGATGCCGCTCCACTGCGGTATCGACGCCCGCCCGGCTCACTGCGATCCGCAGCGTGCCGATGCCCTCGACCGGCGGACAGCCGCAGCCGGCCGGATCGAGCGTCACGAAGGTCGAGCGCAGGCCCGGTTCGCGCGCGAGTTTCGCCGCGGCCTCGGACTGGGCGGCGCGCAACGCCGCCGTCACGGGCGCCTGCTGCACCCAGGCGTTCATGCGCCTGACGAACGGCATCGCGTCCCCCGTCAGGCTATGGTTGGCGGTCATGCCTGGAGCGCGACCGCCGGGCGCTGCAGGGCGACCTGCGTGCGCTCCTCGAAAGCGTGCGCCAGCTGCAGCACGCCGAAATCGTCGCGGAAGCGCCCGACGATCTGCAAGCCAACCGGCAGCGCCGGCTTGTCGTCGGTGAACCCTGCCGGCACCGAGATCGCCGGGTGGCTGGTGACGGTGATGTAGTAGCAGGTCTTCATCCAGTCGATGTAGTTGGCGAGCTTCACGCCGTCGATCTCGTCGACGTAAGCCTGCGTGATCGGGAAAGGCACCACCTGGTTCACCGGCAGCAGCAGGAATTCGTAGCGGTCCATGAACTCGCGCATGCGCCGGTAGACGTCCGAGCGCAGCGCCTGGGCGCGCGCGATGCGCGGGCCGTCGAGCTTCATGCCTTCCTCGATGTTCCAGACCACCGTGTCCTTGAGCTGGTCGCGCTGCTTGTCGTGCAGAGGGCCGTATTTCTGCACGAACCCCACCGCGCGAAGCACGTGAAAAGCTTCATCCGACCCCGAGAGGTCCGGCTCAGCTTCTTCCACGATGCAGCCGAGCGACTCGAACACCTTGCGTTGCTTGGCGAGCACCGCTGTCACGCGCTTGTCCACGGGCAGCCCGCCAAGATCCTTTGACCACGCCACGCGCACTTTCTTGAAATTGCGCGCGAGCGGCCGCGCGAAGAGCGAACCGGGCTCCGTGATGCTGATCGGCGAGCGCAGATCCGGCCCCGACATGGCGGAAAACAGGAACGCGGTGTCCTCTACCGACCTCGCGAGAGGGCCGATCACCGAGAGGCTCGCCCAGGCGTCGCCGGTCGGGTAGTAGGGCGTGCGACCGGGGGTTGGACGGAATCCCACTACGTTGCAGAAATTGCCGGGGTTACGCAGCGATGCGCCTAGATCCGAGCCGTCGGCAAATGGCAGCATGCCGCAGGCCACCGAAACCGCTGCGCCCCCAGAAGAGCCGCCGCAGGTCATGCTCAGGTCATACGGGTTCGGCGTGGCCCCAAACACCTTGTTGAAGGTCTGGCTGCCCGCCGCAAACTCGGGCGTATTGGTCTTGCCGATGGTAATCGCGCCGGCGGCTTTGAGCCGCTCGACTAAAACGTGATCCGCTTCGGGCACGTTGTCCTTGA
>JANMXB010000119.1:0-3311 GCA_031380765.1 Pseudomonadota bacterium
GTCGGCTACGGCAACAGCAATTCGCGCTACCAGGAAGAAAAGCGCGTGGTCCTGCACAAGGACATCGGCCCGCTGGTGGCGGCCGAGGAGATGAGCCGCTGCATCCAGTGCACGCGCTGCGTGCGCTTCGGCCAGGAAATCGCCGGCGCGATGGAGCTTGGCATGATCGGCCGCGGCGAGCACGCCGAGATCGTCGCTTTCGTCGGCAAGACCGTCGATTCGGAGCTCTCGGGCAACATGATCGACCTCTGCCCGGTCGGTGCGCTGACCTCGAAGCCTTTCCGCTATTCGGCGCGCACGTGGGAGCTGGCGCGGCGCAAGAGCGTGTCGCCGCACGACGGCCTGGGCTCGAACCTCGTCGTGCAGGTCAGGCAGAACAAAGTCATGCGCGTCCTGCCGCTCGAGAACGAGGAGATCAACGAGTGCTGGCTGTCCGACAAGGACCGCTTTTCGTACGAGGGCCTCAACTCGCCCGACCGCATGACCCAACCGATGGTGAAGATCGACGGCCAGTGGAAGGAAACCGACTGGCAGAGCGCGCTCGAGCGCGTCGCCGCGGGACTCAAGGCTGCCGGGAGCGACGTCGGCGCGCTGGTTTCGCCCCATTCGACGCTCGAGGAGCTGTACCTCGCGCAGAAACTCGTGCGCGGCCTTGGCAGCCAGAAAGTGGATTTCCGCCTGCGCCAGTCGGACTTCTCGGCCGACGGCAAGCTGGCCGGCATCCCGTGGCTCGGCATGCCGATCGCGGAACTCGCGAGCCTCGATCGAGTGCTCGTGGTCGGCTCTTTCCTGACCAAGGACCATCCGCTGATCGCCAACCGGCTTCGCCAGGCGGCCAAGCGTGGATTGAAAATCAACCTCCTGCATTCGGCCGATGACGACCTGCTGATGAAAGTGGCGAACAGACTCATCGTCTCTCCGGCCGAGCTGCCGGCCGCGCTTGCAAAAATCATGGACGGCCCGATCGGCGAGAGCCTCATGTCGGGCAAGAACGCCGCGATCCTGCTCGGCAATTTCGCCCAGCAACACCCGCAGGCTGCACAAATCCACGCGGTCGCCCAGTCGCTCGCCCAGTCGCTCGGCGCGAAGATCGGATTCCTCGGCGAGGCCGCCAACAGCGTCGGCGGCTACGTCGCGCAAGCCGCAGGGCAGGGCAACGCAGTGCTCGCCTCCCCACCGAAGGCTGTCATGGTGATGAACGCCGAGGTCGAGCTCGACTGTCACGATTCGCGCGCCGCGCTGGCGGCAATGCACAAGGCAGAGTTCGTGGTCGCGCTCTCGCCATTTTTCCGGGCGAAGGCTGCTGAGTACGCCGATGTGCTCCTGCCAATCTCGCCATTTACCGAGACACCGGGCACGTTCATCAGTACCGAGGGCCGCGTGCAGAGTTTCCATGCTGCGGTGAAGCCCCTCGGCGATTCGCGGCCGGCCTGGAAAGTTTTGCGCGTGCTCGGCGGGCTGCTCGGGCTCGAGGGCTTTGGGTACGAGACCGCCGACGATGTACGCGCGGAGTGCCTCAAGGGTCGCGACGTTGCCTCGTTGCTCTCCAACGGCACCAGCGTCGCCGTACAGCCCGCGGGACCGAAGGGCGCCGGCCTGCAGCGTGTCGCCGACGTGCCGATCTATTTCGCCGATTCCCTGGTCCGCCGCTCGCCGCCGCTGCAAAAAACCGCCGACGCAAAGCCCCCGCGGGCGCGCATGAACGCCAAACTGATGGCCGAGCTTGGCGTGGCGCAGGGCGATCGCGTGCGCATCGGCCTTGGGGAGGGTGAAATCGAGCTGCCCGTCGCCGCCGACGAAAGGCTCGCCGATCGCTGCGTGCGAATTGCCGCGGCGCATGCCTCGACAGCCGCGCTGGGACCGATGTTCGGCGAGGTCAGCGTCAGGAAAGCAAGCGTAATGGCGGCCGCCTGATGCTCGACTCGCTGCTCAGCTTTTCCGAAAGCCGGCTCGGTCCGCTTTGGGGGCCGGCAATCTACGAACTGCTCACGTCGCTTATTTTCATTGTCTGCATCGTTGTGCCTCTCATGCTGTCGATCGCCTATCTCACGCTGTGGGAAAGAAAGCTCATCGGCTGGATGCAGATCCGCATCGGCCCCAACCGTGTCGGCCCGCTGGGCCTCTTCCAGCCGATTGCCGACGGGATAAAGCTGCTCTTCAAGGAAGTGATTTCGCCCACCCAGGCGAGCACGGGCCTGTTTTTCCTTGCGCCTGTCATGGCGCTGATGCCCGCGCTGGCGGCCTGGGCGGTGATTCCGTTTTCGCCCGAGCTGGTGCTGGCCGACATCAACGCGGGCCTGCTCTTCGTGATGGCGCTCACTTCGCTTGGCGTGTACGGGGTGATCATCGCGGGCTGGGCTTCGAATTCGAAATATGCCTTTCTCGGGGCGATGCGCTCCGCGGCGCAAATGGTGTCCTACGAAATCGCGATGGGGTTCGCGCTCGTCGTGGTGCTGATGGTCTCGGGCAGCCTGAACCTGTCGGACATCGTGAACGGCCAGGGGCGCGGGGTCTTCGCGGGCATGGGCCTCAACGTTCTTTCGTGGAACTGGCTGCCGCTGCTGCCGATCACGGTCGTTTATTTCGTCGCCGGCGTGGCCGAAACCAACCGCGCGCCCTTCGACGTGGTCGAGGGCGAATCGGAGATCGTCGCGGGCCACATGGTCGAGTACTCCGGCATGGCGTTCGCCCTCTTCTTCCTGGCCGAATACGCCAATATGTGGCTGATCTCGGCGCTGGCGGTGCTGATGTTCTTCGGCGGATGGCTGTCGCCGATCGACAGCGTGATCTTCAACTGGATCCCCCCGTTCGGCTGGCTCCTGATCAAGATGTTCTTCGTCGTGTCGCTGTTCCTGTGGTTCAGGGCCACCTTTCCGCGCTACCGCTACGACCAGATCATGCGCCTGGGCTGGAAGATCTTCATCCCGGTGACGCTCGTCTGGCTGGTGGTGATCGGCGCGTGGATGCAGACCCCCTGGTCTTTGTGGAAGTGAGGACGGGCCATGCAACGCATCGCTGAATTCTTCCGCTCGTTCCTCCTGCTGGAGCTCCTGCGCGGCATGATGCTGACCGGCCGGCACCTGTTCGCCCGCAAGATCACGGTGCAGTTCCCCGAGGAAAAGACCCCGATGAGCCCGCGCTTCCGCGGGCTGCATGCGCTGCGCCGCTATCCGAACGGGGAAGAGCGCTGCATCGCCTGCAAGCTGTGCGAGGCGGTGTGCCCGGCCCTGGCGATCCACATCGAATCCGAGCAGCGCGAAGACGGAACGCGGCGCACCACCCGTTACGACATCGACCTCACGAAGTGCATC
>JANMXB010000167.1:0-1622 GCA_031380765.1 Pseudomonadota bacterium
GGCGCGCAACGGGGATGTGGTTCCTGCCGGCCAGTTCGCGCGTGACCCCGCAGCCGCTGGGCGTGGCGGGGATCATCGTGCCGTGGAATTACCCGCTGTACCTCGCGGTCGGTCCGCTGTGCGCTGCGCTGGTGGCGGGAACCCGCGCCATGCTCAAGCTCTCCGAATTCACGCCCGCGTTCGGCGCGCTGTTCGAAGCGCTTGCCGCAAAGACTTTCGCGCAGGATGAAATCGCGGTGGTCAACGGCGACGCCGAGGTCGCGGCGGCGTTCTCCTCGCTGCCCTTCGACCACTTGCTGTTTACCGGCTCCACCGGCGTGGGAAGGCACGTCATGCGCGCCGCCGCCGAGAACCTCACGCCCGTGACCCTGGAGCTCGGCGGAAAATCGCCCGCCATCGTTGCGCCGGGCTACCCGATGGCGCACGCGGCCGCCCGCATCCTGCTGGGCAAATGCCTCAACGCCGGCCAGACCTGCATCGCTCCCGATTACGTGCTGGTGCCCGCGGGCAGCGAGCAGGCGTTCATCGATGCAGCCCGCGCCTGTGTGGCGAAGATGTATCCGCAGATCCTGTCCACGCCGGATTACTCGAGCATCGTGTCCGCGCGTCATTTCGAGCGCCTCTCGGGCTATGTCGACGATGCGAAGGCACAGGGCGCGACGCTCGCGAACCTGGCTGCGCATGGCGAATCGCCCGACCCGGTGTCACGCAGGATGCCGCCGATGGCGCTTACCGGCGTTACGGGTGCGATGCGCGTAATGCAGGAGGAGATCTTCGGTCCGCTCCTGCCCGTTGTGGGCTGCACCGGCATCGACGCGGCCATCGACTACGTGAACGCGCGTCCGCGGCCGCTTGCGCTCTACCTTTTCGACTCGGACCGGGCGCGCATCGACCGCGTGCTGGCGCGCACGACCGCGGGCGGCGTCACGATCAACGACACGCTGCTGCACATCGCGCAGGAATCGCTGCCTTTCGGCGGCGTGGGTCCGAGCGGCATGGGGCAGTATCATGGCTACGAGGGCTTCGTCGCTTTCTCCAAGATGAAGCCGGTGTTCCGCCAGTCGCGCTTGAACGGCGTATCGCTTTTCAACCCGCCCTACGGGCCGCGCACCGCGAGGATGATCGCGATGCTCAAGCGCTGGGCCTAAAGGCAAGGAAGGAATCATGGGAAACATGCCAGTCTTCACGCGCCGGATGGCCGACCTGCCGGCGCCCAAGGGCCTGCCGCTCGTCGGCAACGCGCTGCAGATCGACTCGATGCGCTTTCACCAGACGCTGGAGGGCTGGGCGCGCGAATTCGGGCCGATGTACCGTTTCCGGGGCGGGCCCAGGGAACTCGTTGTGGTGTCCGACTCTGGCGTCATCGGCACGCTGCTGCGCGACCGGCCGGATGCGATGCGGCGCACCACGCGCTCGGCGCGCGCCTTCCAGGAGCTGGGGACCACCGGCGTGTTCAACGCCGAGGGCGACGAGTGGCGGCGGCAGCGCAAGCTCGTCATGCGCGCGCTGACGCCCGAGGTGATCCGCAATTTCTTCCCCACGCTCACCGCGCTCACCGGGCGCCTGCTGCAGCGCTGGGAGCGCGCCGTGGCGGAAGGCCGCCGCGTGGACGTCCTGCGCGA
>JANMXB010000218.1:0-3707 GCA_031380765.1 Pseudomonadota bacterium
GTACGGTTTCCTCGATCGTGCGCACCGCGGGCAACGCCAGCAACGTGGCAACCGTCACGCTGACCACCGCGGTCAACCACGGTTTCGGCGCGGCTACCAGCGTGACGATCGCGGGCGCCGACCAGGCCGAATACAACGGCACCAGGACCACGGTCAATACGGTAGGCAATCAGCTCGCCATCGCCTCCGGCTCCAATACCCTTACCTTTACGCTTACCACGGGGCCAACGACGCCGGCCACCGGCGGGACGGCGGCGAAGGGGTCGGCGGTCGATGCGACCACGCTGGTCAACTGGATCCGCGGGGTGGACAACAAGGAGGACGAGAACTCCTTAAATGGGCTCGTCGACTGCCGCGCGTCGATCCACGGCGACGTGCTGCACTCGCGCCCCTTGGTGGTCAATTACGGCGGCCCGGGGATCTACGCGTTCTATGGCTCGAACGACGGCA
This sequence comes from Pseudomonadota bacterium, assembly GCA_031380765.1. Lineage (GTDB taxonomy): Bacteria > Pseudomonadota > Gammaproteobacteria > Burkholderiales > SG8-39 > SZAS-79. The sequence goes on from JANMXB010000218.1 coordinate 451, forward strand.
CCTTCCGCGCCGTCAAGGCCGGGCAGGACGAAACCATCAGCCCCGGCATCACGCCGGACGGCACGGAGGTCTGGTCGTTCGTCGCGCCGGAGCACTACACGACGCTTGGGCGGCTCTACAGCAACTCGCCGGGCATCCTGTACCCCGGCGACGCCGCCCCGAAGACCAAGCGCAACTACTTCTTCGACGGCAACATCGGCGTGTTCCAGACTGCGGACCTCCTCAAGACGCATATTTTCATGAGCATGCGGCGCGGCGGGCGATTCATCTACGCGCTGGACGTGAGCACGCCGACGGCGCCCAAGTTCCTCTGGAAGAAGAGCTACACGGACACCGGCTTCTCCGAGCTGGGCTATACCTGGTCGGAGCCGAAGGTGATTGCACTGAAGAAGACGGCCGGGGTGGCCTGCAAGACCAGCGACTCGGGCCTGAGCACGGACTCGGGCAGTTCGTACATCCGCGCGCTGGTATTCGGTGCCGGATACGACCCGACCTCGGACGACACGACCAATGGCAACTTTCGGCCCCCCGCCACCATGGGCCGCGGCGTGTTTGTCCTGAAAGCCGAGGACGGCAGCCTGATCAAGCTGCTGCAGGCGCCGGCGAACGATTTCAAAGCCCTCACCAACAGCACCCGGAGTTACCCGATTCCCGCGGACGTTACCTTGCTCGACACGGACGGGGACGGCTGCATCGACCGCATTTACGCGGGCGACACCGGCGCGAAAATCCATCGCTTCGACATCGGCGACGCCAGTTCCGCAAACTGGAAGGCCTATACCATTGCGACCCTTGGTGACGAGGGCGACAACGGGACAAGCAACGACCGCAAGTTCCTCTACCCGCCCGAAGTGGTGCTGAGCATCCTCAACGGCAGCCAGGTCGCCTATGTCATGGGCGGCACCGGCAACCGCGAGGAACCGGCCTCCGTAGGGGTTAACAACAAGTTCTTCATGGTCCGCGACTCGCTCGCGGTGGGGGCTACGCCGGCGACGTCCACCTCGACGAACACTGCCATCGCCGGAAACGCGGCGTACGTAGTGAAATACTCGGAGCTAACGTCGATCCCGGTGACATCGGCCACCGGCTTCAATGCGGCCACCACGACGATCGACGCGACCTCGAGTTCGTTCAAGGGCTGGTCCCTGGACCTCGAAAGCGGCGAGAAGTCGGTGAATGCCGCGTTGACCGTCGCCGGCACGACCTTTTTCGGTACCAACATGCCACAGGCCGCGGACCCCCGCTCCTGCTCGGCCAACCTGGGGATCGCCCGCGGCTATGCGCTGAACTTCCTCAACGGCACCTCGGCGACCGGCGATCGCGATAACAACGGCACCATCAACCGGTCCGACCTGTTCTCGGTCTTCAAGGGCGGCGGCCTGCCGCCGTCGCCGGTGTCGGGCATCGTGCAGATCAGCTCCTCGAAGACGGTCCGGTTCGTGATCGGCAGCGGCGGCTCGGGCACCACCGGCTCGGCGATCGAGGGCGTCAAGACACAGGTGAATCCGAGCGGCACACGGACGCGCGTGTTCTGGTACTTCAAGAAAGACGATTGATGCATCCGTAGCCGGGGCCCGCGCGGCCCTGGCGATGGAGTGTTGCGCGCATGATGCCCCGCCTCAATCTCGCCCGATTCGCGTTGCCGGACCCGCGCGCCGATGGCATGGACAGGCTCACCGGCGCAGTGCTCCTGTCCCTGGCCGCACACGCATTGCTGCTTGCCTGGCCCGTGACTTTACCCTCGGGCGGCGCGACGGGCGACGTCACGGCGGGCCCCGCAAAGCCTGCGAGAGTCTTGCGGGTCTCGCTGCATTACGAGGCAGTTGCTCAACCCCCTGCGCAGAATCCTCCGGCGACGCAAACCGCTGACCCTTCGGTTGCCGTTTCGCCCGAGGTCAATCCCAAGGACGCGCCCCAAGACGAGCAGAGGGCGCCGCAGGAAATTCCCCTGGTTGGCTACTATCCGGCAGCGCGCCTCACCAGGATGCCGCAGGCTGTCGGCGTTTTCGACATCCAGCCGCCTGCCGGCGGCGACTCGGGACTCGGCGGCAAGATGACCGTGCGGATCTGGATCGGTGCCAACGGGGCAATTGACCGCGCGCGGGTACTCACGAGCGGGCTGCCGGCGAACTACGCGGAGGCTGCCTTCAGCGCGTTCGAGAAGCTGCGCTTCGAGCCCGGACAAATCGGCGGCGTTGCGGTGAAAACCTGGGTCGACATCGTGATCGAATACGCCGATTTTCGCGACGCGCCGCCGACGCCAGGCCGGTGAAAATGCCGCGCTACTGCGGCTTGGGAGCCGCCGGCGCTGCAGGGGTCGCTGGCCCGGACGCAGCCGGGGCTTCCTCCGCAGGCTTCGGTGGGGGCGGCGGGGGCTGATTTCTCGGTCGCAGCGCGCCAGCTTGCGGATAACCGGCCGCGTCGAGCGCGCGCTGGTACGCGTCTTCTGCGTAGCCTTTCTGCACCGAATTGCCGACAAGCAGCGTCGGCACCGTATCGCCGCCGGAAACCTTCTTGAGCTCGTCGACTTGCGCGGCGGCGGACACGCTGATTTCGCTGAAAGGAATGCCGCGCTGGTTGAGAAGCGCGCGTGCCTTGTCGCACCAGTCGCCGCAATCGGGACTCGAATAAAGCTTGACCGGGGCATTCTTGCGCGCGGTCTGCAGGGCAAAGGGTTCGGCAGGCACCGCGGACGGACCTGCGTTGAGGTTCTTCTTCTGCACGCTCCTGGCGCCGGGAGGCGGGGGCGTGTCCGAATACTGGACGCGGCCTTTTTCGTCCACCCATCGGTACTGCTGGGCGTGCGCGCAGAGGGCGGTGGCGAGCAGACAAAGAGCGATCACCGCCCGATTGAGCTTTTGCGCTTGAATATTTGCCCGGCCCGAACTCACGCGCCAATCATAGCATCGCCCCGGGCCCGTTGGCGGGGGCGTCCCGGCAGACTATAATCGCCCCCCCTGCTTGATCCGGGCCGGTGTAGCTCAGTTGGTAGAGCAGCGCATTCGTAATGCGAAGGTCGGAGGTTCGACTCCTCTCCCCGGCACCACTAATCGCTCGCTGGCGCGCCGATGTCCAAGTCCATTCTCGTAGTCGACGACGACCAGAGCCTGCGTGAGCTTCTGCGGCTGCATCTGTCCTCGGCCGGTTACGAAGTCACCACTGCCTCCGACGGGATAGAGGCCGGCTACGCCGTGCTCAAGAGCCCGCCCGACCTGATCATCACCGACGTCAACATGCCGCACATGGACGGCTACGCG
>JANMXB010000028.1:0-5729 GCA_031380765.1 Pseudomonadota bacterium
GGACGCGGCGAATTGGGGCGCGAAAGAGCTGGTGCAGATCCGAAAGGACAACCTGCGTCTGCTTGGCGGCGTGGTCTGAAAGCCGCGGACACATTGCCATCGGGGGGTTACGCGCGAATCAGGGGCCATGTCCGGCAACACTGACTGGAAGGTTGCCGACCGGCGCATCGGCATCCTGTTCATCATTCCGTTCGCGCTCGCCGCGCTGGTATTCATGGTCTATCCGGTGGCCGAGGCGGTGCGGCTCGCGTTCTACGAGCATAATCCGCTGCATCCGGAAACCAGCCATTTCGTCGGGCTGGAGAATTTCCGCACGATTTACGACGACCCGCTGTTCTGGAAGTCGTTCCTGCAGGCGACGATCTGGACCGCCTGCTCGATCGTGCTGCAGACGGTAATCGGTGTGGCGCTGGCGCTGCTCCTGCACTTGCCGCTGCGTGGCATCTCCATTTTCCGCGGCCTGCTGCTGTTCCCCTACATCGTGCCCACCGTGGTCATTGCGCTCATATTGCAGTGGATGCTCAACGCCGAAATCGGCGTGGTCAACTGGTCCCTCAAAACCGCCGGCCTGATCGACGAGAACATCTACTGGCTCGCCACGCCCAACATGGCGATGATCTCGACGATCCTGTTGAACGTGTGGAAGTACACCCCGTTCGTCACCATATGCGTGCTGGCGCGGCTGCAGACCATTCCGCTCGAACTCTATGACGCCGCGAAGGTGGACGGGGCGGGCGCCGTGCGCCGCTTTATCGATATCACCCTGCCGCAGCTCGCCGAAGTACTGACGGTGGTGGTGATTTTCCGCACCATCTGGACTTTCAACAAGTTCGAGGAAATCTACCTGCTCACAAAGGGGGGGCCGGGCACCTCGACCTTCAACCTGGCGATCTATTCCTTCGAGCAGTCGGTCGCCAGCCTGAAGATGGGCGTGGGCGCCGCCACCGGCGTGGTCATGATGTTCCTGTTGTTTACCGGCAGCCTCATCTACATGCGCGTATTCAAATTCGCCGAAGACGAGACAGCGTGAAACCCCTTGAACTGGCCGGCCAGGCGCTCGCCTACCTGGTGCTGCTTCTGGTGACGTTTTTCATCTGCTTTCCGTTGATCTGGGCGCTATCGACTTCGCTCAAGCTGCCGAAGGACGTGATGGCGTCACCGCCGACCCTGATTCCGCGCGAGGTCACGCTCGCCAACTACCGCAACCTCATCATCGGTAAGGAACAGTATTTTCACGGCGCGGGCAAGGACTACGTGCCGAGCACGGCCGCGCCGCAGCACTTTACCTCCTGGTTCGCCAACAGCGTCGTGGTCAGCCTTGGCAGCACGCTGATCAGCCTCGTCATCAGCACGCTGGCCGCCTACAGCATCACGCGCTTTCGCTACTGGGGGCGGCGCATCATTCCCTACTTCAGCCTGCTCGGCTACATGATTCCGTCGATCATCCTGGTGTTTCCGATGTTCCTGGTCATGGCCGAATTCCACCTCACCGACAGCCTGTGGAGCCTCACCTTTGGCTATGTGTCCATCACTCTGCCTTTCTGCATGTGGCTGCTGTGGGCCTTCTTTCGCGGCATCCCGATTGAGCTGGAGGAAGCGGCGATGATCGACGGCGCGAGCCGGCTGCGCGTGTTCGTCGACATCGTGCTGCCTTCCGCGCTGCCCGGCATCATCGCCGCGGGCATCTTCTCGCTAATCGTTTCGTGGAACGATTACCTGTTCGCGCGGGTGTTCATCAATTCGATCGAGCAACTGCCGCTCACGGTCGGCGTAATGCACTTTTTCGAGGGCGTGCATGTCGACTGGGGCCTGATGATGGCCTCGGCGGTGCTGATGACTCTGCCCATGGCGCTGCTGTTCATGCTGATGCAAAAGCACCTGGTCGCCGGCTTCGGCGCGGGCGCCGTCAAAGGCTGACGGACAACCATGTCGATCAGGCTCGAGCACATCCGCAAATCCTTCGGCCCGGTAGAGGTGCTGAAGGACATCAACCTCGAATTCCCCGAGCGTGAATTCATTACCCTGGTGGGGCCGAGCGGCTGCGGCAAGACCACGCTCCTGCGCATCCTCGCCGGCCTCGAGACCGCCTCGCACGGGGCCATCTTTCACGGCCAACAGAAAGTCAGCGACCTTGCGCCGGGAAAGCGCGACGTGGCCATGGTGTTCCAGAGCTACGCGCTGTATCCGCACATGGACGTGTTCCGCAACATCGCCTATGGCCTCAAGGTACGCGGCACGCCGAAGGAAGAGACCGAGCGGCGCGTGCGCGAGGTGGCGAGGGTGCTGGAAATCGAGCACCTGCTCGAGCGCAAGCCCAAGCAACTCTCCGGCGGCCAGCGCCAGCGCGTCGCGCTCGGCCGCGCCATGGTCAGGAAGCCCTGGCTGTTCCTTCTGGACGAGCCGCTGTCCAACCTCGACGCGAAATTGCGCGTCACCATGCGCAGCGAACTCAAGCGTTTTCACCTGCGTCTGGAAACCACCACGGTGTATGTCACCCACGATCAGCTCGAAGCCATGACCATGTCGGACAAGATCGCCGTCATGGACAAGGGCGAGGTGCAGCAATTCGCAACCCCTGCCGAGGTATACAACCGGCCGGCCAACCTGTTTGTCGCCGGCTTCATCGGGAGCCCGCCGATGAATTTTCTCGCCGGCGCCGCCATCGCGTGCGGCGAGGTCAGCCTGGAGTGCGGCGCCTCCGCGCGCGTCGCTATCGCCGCCTCGCCTCTCGCGGGCAACGAACCACGCGAAGTCGTGCTCGGCGTGCGCCCGCAGGATGTTGTTGTGCACACAGCGGCTGAGCCTCACACCGTTGCCGCCGAGGTCTCCATGGTGCAACTGCTCGGGTCGGAGAAACTGGTGGAGATCAATTACGGCGCCAATGGGCAGGTCACCGCGCAGGTTAAGGCCGACTCGATGCTCGAAGCCGGACAGAAAGTCTGGATCGGTTTCGATCCGGCAAAACTGAACCTTTTCGATCCGGCCTCAGGTCGCAATCTCATGCCGGAGAAATGAAATGAGCGCCCGCGCTGGCGGCAATGTCACCGTGCGCGACGTCGCGAAGCTCGCGCGTGTCTCCGTCGCGACGGTATCGCGCGCGCTCAGCCGGCCCGAGGTGGTGCGTGCGGATACGCGCGAGCGCATCCAGCGCGCCATCGCACGGCTGGACTATGTCTCCGATGGCGTCGCGCGCGCTCTCAGCACGCGGCGCACGCATACCGTCGGCGCGGTGATTCCGACACTCAACAACGCCATTTACGCCGTCAGCACCCATAGCCTGCAGAAGACACTGGAGAAAGCCGGGTACACCTTGCTGCTCGCCTGCCATGAGTTCGATCTCGCCGCCGAAGCGCGCATAGTGCGCGCCTTCGCCGGCCGCGGCGTGGACGCCCTGGTGCTGGTGGGCGCACAGCACAACGCGGACACCCGCAAGCTGCTGCCCAGCATCGGGCTGCCCTATGTCTACACCTGGGCGGTCGACCGCGCGCGCCGGCATTCAAGCGTCGGCTTCGACAACCGCGCGGCGGGGCGGATGATTGCGGAGTACCTCCTGCAGTTGGGCCACAAGCGCATCGGCATGGTCTGCGGCGTGCTGGCCGGCAACGATCGCGCGCGCGACCGCATGCTCGGAGTCAAAGCCGCGATGGAACGCGCCGGACTGGCGCTGCCGCCCGAATGCGTGGTTCAGGCGGCCTATTCACTCCAAAGCGGGCGCGAGGGGCTGGCCGCGCTGTTGCGCAGGCAACGCGTAAGCGCGGTGGTGTGCGGCAACGATGTGCTCGCCATCGGTGCGATCCAGGAAGCGCAGCGCATGGGCCTCGATGTGCCTGGCGATCTTTCGGTGACAGGATTCGACGACATGGAGTTCGCCACCGTGATAACGCCCGCGCTCACCACCGTGCGCTTTCCCATCGCAGAAATCGGGATGGAAACCGCGCGCCATGTCATCGAGCGCCTGGACGGAAAAACCGGTCCGCGCTGCATCGAACTGCCGCTCGAACTGGCGGTGCGGCAATCGGCCGCCCCGCCCGGGAGGAGGTAAATTCCTTCCAAACCGATAAGCCCTGGCCGCGATATTGCGGTAGAGGCTACGCCGACCGCGCGCGGATAGGGCGCGAGCGGGTGTGGAGAGCGCAGGATCAGCGTCCCGTCGCCGCGTTTCTCGACGTTCACCCGGGGCGGGGCGAAATGCAGATCGGAATGCTGGCCGATGCTCATCGAGAGTTTCCTTCTTCACGCCGCAAGACCTCGGCATTCACCACCTGCGAAGGATCCAGTGTCCCGTCGAGCCCGGCGAGGGCGTTTTCCGCGCAGGCCAGCGCCATTCTGTCGAATGCCGCTCGCGTGTAACCCGCGGTGTGCGGGGTCAGCACGACATCGTCGCGCGCGAGAAGCGGATTGCCGGCGCGCGGCGGCTCTGTTTCGAGCACATCGAGGCCCGCCCCGCCGAGTCGCCCGTCCCGCAATGCTGCGGCAAGCGCCGACTCGACGACGATCGGTCCGCGGGCGACATTGACCAGGAAGGCGCCGGATTTCATCTGTGCCAGGGTCGCGGCATCGAACAAGCCGCGGGTGCCGTTCGTGAGCGCGCAGGCGAGCACCACGAAATCGGCATCCGCGAGACCCGCGGACAGCGAATCCACAAGCTCGAAGCCCTCGCCGGTCATTTCGCTTTGCGACAGGTTCGGGTCCACGACGACAACCCGCATGCCGAAGGCCGCGGCAAGGCGCGCGACCTGGCGCCCGATCCTGCCAAAGCCGACTACGAGGCAGCTGCGGCCGGACAGTTCGACGGCGCCGAATGCGCGCGGCCAGGCGCCGCCTTTCACTGCGCGATCGAGCGCGGGGCCGCGTTTGGCCAGTGCGAGCATGAGGTACAAGGCGTGCTCCGCGACCGTTTGTACGTTTGCGGTGCCTGTGGTCGCGAGGTGAATCCGCCGTTGCGTGAGTGCGGCAACGTCGAAATTGTCGTAGCCGACACCCATCCTGCAGGCGACCCGGAGCCGCGGTGCCTGTTCGATCAGCTCCGCGGTGAGCGCCGGTTGTTCCATCACCATGATGACGCCATCGGCGCTCGGCAGTGCGCCCGCCAGCTCGATCGCCGTGGGGGCAGGCAGGACGCGTACCGTCACCTCGACGTGTTCGGCAAGTTTGCGCATCCCGGATTCGGGCAAGCGTTCGGTCAGGACGAGAGTAGCGGACATGGGCGGCCGGGAAGGTGTACGATTCTGCGCATTCTGCGGCATCGTGACAAAAGGGGAGCACCATGTTTCATCGACTGTTGGTCGCAGTGGCAATCGGTTCGGCTGTCTCAATGGGTGCGTCGGCGCAGGCCCTGCCCAAGCACCAGTTCAAGGTGATCGGATTGAACGGTCCGACGGTCGCCTCGATCGTTGACGAGGTGCCGTTCTGGCGCGAGACGCTGACGAAAGCCTCCAACGGCTCGATCACCGCCGACATTACGCCCCTGGACCAGATGAGCATCGACGACAAGACGATGCTGCGGTTGCTGCGGCTTGGCGTGATGGATTTTGCGGGCATGGATATCTCGAAAATGGCCGGTGACGATCCACGCTTCGAAGGCTGCGACCTCGCCGGTATCACGCTCGATGCGGACAAGGCGCGCGCCGGGTGCGAGGCCTATCGCGGCGTGATCGACCGCCAGATGCAGAAGAACTGGAACGCCAAACTGCTCGCAATCGGCGGCAATCCGCCGCAGGTGTTCTGGT
>JANMXB010000261.1:0-8465 GCA_031380765.1 Pseudomonadota bacterium
TCGATTTTGTAAGCCTGGCGAGCGAACCCGCCATACGACCGCGCCGTCGAGGAGCGCGTCGGTACGCCAGTTAACCGACTGCGGCCGATTTTGATGGATTAATGACTGCTGGATGTTCGGCGCGCCCTCCTAGTGGTGCCCGTAGTCTTTTTCATCTCAACCACCGACCAGGAGAAACTTATGGAAACCACCGCTGGAAACTTCCCCCCGAATAGCACTTCCGGCTCGCTGCCGGGCAACGGCGCCTCGAAAGTCGACAAGGCGGCCTCGGCCGTCCACTCGGCGATCGACGACGCAGCCCGCAAGGCCAAGCCCGCGATCGACCGCGCGGCTACGCTGGCCCATGACGCGGCCGACAAACTGAAGGGCGCCAGCGCCCAGACCGCCGACTGGATGAGCCAGAAGACCGAGAGCCTGTCGGCCACCCAGAAGAAGCTCGTCGAGGACACCTGCGCCTATGTTTCGGCCAATCCGCTCAAGTCGATCGCGATGGCCGTGGCCGCCGGGTACGTGTTGAGCAAAATCCTGAAGTGACCGCAATGGAAGGCAAAGGCGCGGACGCCGGCGCAAGTGTGCTGGGCGAGGTCTCGGCGGTCATCGGGTCGGCGCGCCGCGTAGTGTCGGGCATGCTCGACCTGATGGTGCTCGAAGGCCGGCGCGCCGGGATTGCGCTCGCGCTGATGATCGGCTTGGGCCTCGCCGCGGCCATTCTCGCAATCACCGCGTGGATGGGGGTGATGGCCGCTGTTGCACTGGGACTCATGGCCGCCGGCGTGTCGCCGATCCTGTCGATCCTGATCGTGGTGGTGCTTAACCTGGCGGGTGCGGCGGCCGCGGTGTTCGTCTGCATGAAGAAAAGCAAGGATCTGCTGTTCCCGGCGACCCGCAGGCAGGTAGCCAGGAAGACGGCCGAATTGCCGGCAAACGCATGAACCTGCGCGCGCCTTCCGACCAGGAAATCGAGCGGGCCGAAGGCCGGCTCACGGCCGCGCGGCGCGACCTGGCCGCGAGCCGGGTGCGGGCAAAGGCGGCTTTGCGCGCGGCCCTGGTCAAACCGGCGACCCTGCTCGGTGTGGCCCTCGCCGCAGGCGCTGCGGGATATTTTCTTTTCAGGCGTCAGGCGCAAGTCGAAGTTGCCCGCAGCTGGCTGTCCCGGTGGCCCGCCCTCAGCGCCCGATGGGAGGCCATGCGGGCGCATTTGCCTTCTTTGGGGGGCCCGTCGAGCACAACCACTGCGGCGACCGCGGCCGGTGCGACTTCGCTGGCCGGGATCATCTTCGCTTTCGCGATGCGCTATGCGATGCAGCGCCTGCCGCGGATCGGACTGCGCCTGGTGGAGGATGCGATGCGCAAGCAACGTACCGCCACGACGCCTTCCTATTCGTCAGGCACTTCGCTGCACTGATCCGGCCGCTTCGCCGGCCTGCGCAGCTTCGCGGGTGGCGGCAAAGGCAGCCTCCGCGGCCTGGTGGACATGGCGCGTGGCGAGCAACGCGGCGAGTTCTTCATCGCCATCGATCACCGCCGCAAGGATGCGCGAGTGCTCGTCCCAATCCTGGTGCGAGCGCGCCGCGGTGTTGGCCGCAAAGACCAGGCTCGTGCGCTCGCGCAGGGTGCGCATGATGTCCCACAGGATGCTGTTGCGGCCGGCTTCGGCGAGCTTGTCGTGAAACGCGCTGTTCAGGCGCACCAGGTCGTCCACGTTGCCCGACTGCGCGGCGCGGTTGCCTTCGCCCAGCACCTGCTTGAGTTCGGCGACGATCGCAGGATCGCCATGGCGCGCCGCCAGGCGCGCATTGAGGCCCTCGAGCGTGGCGCGCACCTCGACCAGGTCGCGCGCGACATCCGCCGACATTGCGGCCACCGAAGCGCCGCGGCGCGGGGGCAGGTCGACGAGTCCTTCAGCCGCTAGTGTGCGCAGGGCTTCGCGGATCGGGACCCGTGACACGCCAAGTTCGGTGGACAGCTTGTCTTCCACCAGGCGATCGCCGGGCTTGCAGCGCCCGGTAAGGATCAGGCGGCGCAGCTGGTCGGCGACCTCCCGGCCCAGCGACCCGGTCCGGTGACTCGCTGGCGCCGACCTCGCAATGTTCATTCGGCCGCAATGCCCGCGCGCTGGATCACTTTCGCCCACCTCTCCCTGCTGTCCCTGAGCCACGCGCCCGAAGCCCGCGCGTCGAGATTGGTGTCGGCGTAGTCGGCGAAGCGGTTTTTCTCCTGCACGTCGGGCGCTGCCATGGCTTTCCTGACTTCGCGGCTGAGCGCCTGGACGACGTCGTCGGGCGTCCCGGCCGGGGCGAGCAGCGCGTAGGCAAAAGAGGCGTCGAACCCGGGGTAGCCGGACTCAGCGATCGTCGGCAGGTCGGGGGCGAGCCCCGAGCGCGACGCGCTGGAGACGGCCAGCCCGCGCAGCTTGCCCGCTTTCACATGCGGCAGCACGCCGCTCGTCACTGCGAAGATAGTGTTCACCTGGCCGGCGACCACGTCGACGATCGACTGGCCGGTGCCCTTGTACGGAACGTGAGTCAAATCGATGCCGGCGGTGGCGAGGAAATACGCGGAAGACAGATGGCTGGGCGTGCCGTTGCCGCCGGAGGCATAGGTGAGGGGGCGCTGCTTGGCCAGCGCGACCAGCTCAGCGACCGAGTTGGCCGGCACGGAGGGGTGTACCGCGAGCATCTGGCCGTAGGTGACGGGCACCGAGATCACGGCGAAATCCTTGGCGGGATCGAACGGTAGTTTTTTGTAGATCGCAGGATTGACAGTGAACGTCGTGTCGAGGGAAAACAGGAGCGTGTAGCCGTCGGCCGGAGACTTCATCACCGTCTCCGCGGCGATGTTGCCACCCGCGCCGGCGCGGTTTTCTATCACCAGCGGCTGCTTGAGCGCGGCGGAAACCTTGTCGCAGATGATGCGCGCAAACGCATCCAGCGGACCGGGGACCGTGCTCACGACGACGCGGACCGGCTTGGCCGGATACTGGGCCGCCGCCGGCAGGGCGAACAGGCAGGCTGCGGCTGCGCAAACGATGCGTGACTTCATTGCGAATCTCCCTGGAAGGTATTGGCTTGTCACTTCTTGATGTCGGCCTCGACGAGCACCGTGTGCTTTTGCGGGACCAGAATTTCCCTGAGCGCCTGCAGCGCGGCCAGGCCGCATTGGGTGTCCTGCTCGCCGTTGCCGCCGGACAGCCCGACGCCGCCGACGACCTCGCCGTCGACCACGATCGGGAACCCGCCGACGAAGATCGCGAATTTCCCGTCGAAGCTCCATTGGATGCCGAACGCCTCGTTGCCGGGCAGGGCGGGGCCGTTGGGCGGCTGGTTGAACAAGTGCGTCGAGCGCCGGTGGCCGGCTGCCGTGAACGCCTTGTTCCACGCTATCTGCGGGCCCGTGATGCGCGCGCCGTCCATTCGCTCGAGCGCCATCGGGTAGCCGCCTTCGTCGCACACGCAGACGGTTTCTGGCACGCCGATCGCGGCGGCCTTTTGCAGGGCGGCGAGCACCATGGCGCGCGCCTCGGAAAGTTCGAGCCTGAAAGCGGTCTTCAAGGGTTTCAGGCCTGCAGCAGTTCGCGCTCGGCCGACGGCACCTGGCCCTCCGCCGCATCGAGTTCCGACATCGGGATTTCCTTGGAGACGTAGTCGTTGTAGAGCGCCGTCGTGTAGAGGAGCCGCATCTGCGCGCCGACCTCGCAGATCTTGAGGCATCGCTGCTGCATCTCCGGCGTGATGGCGTGCTCGAGCACGATCTGGTAGCCGCGCTCACCGTGGATCTCGTCCGACACGATGTGCAAGTCGAAGAACTCGATCTCCTCGTCGGTGAACTTGTATTTTTCGCGCAGCGTGGGGGCCTGCCTGCGATAGATGGAGGGGACCTGGGACTCCAGGCCCACGACGAGGCCGGCGACGGCCACGATCGGGTCTTCGCGCATGGCAACGGCATAGCACCAGCTTTGCAGGCCGCGCGTGGTGGCGGACATGTTGTCCGGATCGATCACCCGCGCCCGGGTGGTGCCACACGCTTCCGCAAACCGGATCAGCAGGTCGGTATGGCGATCCCCGCCGATCTCCTCCTCATACATGTTGGCGAGCAGGAAGTCCTTGGCCTCGACGTAGTGGGCCGGCATGCGCGAGTAAATGGCGGCGAGGTAATCGGCAAACGGGCCGACGTAGTGATAGTGGTTCTCGGCCCAGCGGCACAGGTGCGCGCGGGAGAGCTTGCCGCTCGCCCAAGCGATGCTGAAGGGGGCCTTGTTGGCGCTTTTGCCCTTGATCGCGTTTTCGAGGGCGGTGCGGAATTCATCCTGGTTCATGAGCTGGGACATGGTCGGCTCCTTGGTTTAGGTCAGCGGACAAATTGTATACTAAATTAGATGGAATTCAGAAAGACCGGGCGACAGAGCTAGAAAATATAATTCGTATATATTTTAGTATTTTATATAAATGTATTAATGCTATACATTGATATTTTTGCCGCCAAATACTTCTCATCTGCTGACTATATAGTATACTATTTATCCATGCCGAAGATCATCATTCACAAGAACGGGCAAGCCCATAAGGGGGAGGTCAAAGAAAATACCAACCTCGTGGTGCGGGCCGGGATCAAACAATTCCCGTTTCCGAACCTTTCCTACGGGTGCGGGATGGGAAAATGCGGCAAGTGCGCGAGCCGCATCCTTGCGGGCGGCGAACACCTGCCGGAGCCCAACTGGAAGGAAAAGAAAATCCTCGGCGAGCACCTCGACGAGGGTTGCCGGCTGGTCTGCCAGCTATGGATCAGCCACGACCTCGAGCTATCCCAGGACGGCATTCCGCCGGTCGGGCTCGCCCGGGCGGGCATGCCGTGATGTACGTGATCCTCACCAGCAAGCCGGGTCAGTTCCGCACCGAGCTCGGCGACAATCTGCGCTCGATCGAGTCATACGACTACATCGCGCACGGCCGCAACCGCGCGCGTTTCGTCATCGCGGAAGTGCTGAGTCCCGGGAAAATAGCGATTGTCGACGAACGCGGCGACGAAGGCGCGCCTGCTGTAGTCAATGCCATACCCTCCAAGTTCTTCCCGAAGTTCGACAGTCTGGAAAAGGCCCGGCAGGAGCTCAACCAGCTTGCGCATACCGGCAGCGGCGAAACGAGCCTGCTCAAATTGTAGATGGTCACCGTCACGTTCATCACCAACGAGGGCAAGGTCGCCACGGCCCCCGCCAACAGCAACCTGCTGCGCGTGTCGCTGCGCGAAAAAGGGGGCATCCCGTTCAAGTGCGGCGGAGGCCTGTGCGGAACGTGCAAGTGCAGGATCGAGAGCGGCATCGAGAACACCGATGCGATCAAGGACAAGGAAAGAAAGCACCTCACCGAGGCGGACTTCGCCGCCAACTACCGCATGGCCTGCCAGACTTTCATCGTCAAAGGCGCGGTCAGCGTCTCATGGGTTCCAAAACCCGGGCCGGTGCTGCCCCCCGCCGCGCCCTCCGATCCTTCGCCACCCGCATAACGCACTATGCCGCTGCACTGCGGCATCGAAAGTGCGGCATTCCTCCTCGTACGTGGTTAGGATTGCCGGGACGTTAAAGACCGGCAGAGTCTGACTGACCCCCCCCAAGCCACCCGAGGAGGCACCATGGCATCGAGGAAATTCACGCGCCGCCGTTTTCTGAAAACGACCGCCGCGGCTTCAGCAACGGCGGCATTCGCCCCGTACATCCGCACGTCGCACGCAGCCGGCAAGCTCGAAGTGGGCTTCTGGGACCACTGGGTGCCCGGCGCGAACGATGTACTCACCAAGCTTTGCCAGGAGTGGGCCGCCAAGGAAAAAGTCGAGATCAAGATCGATTACATCCCCTCGCAGGGCCAGAAGAACCTGCTGACCATCGCCGCCGAGGCGCAAGCGAAGGCCGGCCATGACATGCTCGCTTTCCCGACCTGGTGGCCTGCCGACAAATCGAAAGACCTCGAGCCGGTCGACGACGTGATGAAGGCGCTGGTGGCGAAGAACGGTGCGGTCACGCCGCTGATCGAATATCTGGGCAAGATCGATGGAAAATGGGTGGCGATTCCCGCCACGCCGGGCAGCCAGATCAAGGGCCCCTGCGGCCGCATCGACCTGCTGAAGCAGCACGCCGGGCTCGACGTCACCAAGATGTATCCCGCGGGCGCGCCCCCGGACAAGGCGTTGTCGGACAAGTGGACGTGGGACGCGTTTCTCGATGCCGCTGCCAAGTGCAACAAGGCGGGCAGCCCGTTCGGCATCGGACTGGGGTCGACGGCCGACTCGGTGGACACCATGGGCACGGTTTTCGGCTCCTACGGCGCGGAGCTCGTCGATGCCAAAGGCAACATCACGGTGAAGTCCGACAACGTGAAGCAGGTCCTCGAATACATGAAGAAGCTGGTCGCGGTCCTGCCGCCGGACGTCTTCGCGTGGGACGACTCCACCAACAACAAGTGGCTGGTTTCGGGCAAGGGCGCACTCATCATGAACCCGCCGAGCGCGTGGGCTGTGGCGAAGCGCGATGCCCCCAAAGTCGCCGAGCAGCTGTGGACCTTTCCCGCCCCCAGCGGTCCGAAGGGACGCATGCAGCCTTACTTGCCGTATTTCTGGGGAATCTGGAAATTCTCCAAGAACAAGGCAGCCGCCAAGAGCCTGATGATGCACATCTCGGAGCGCAGCGCGGTCGAGAAAATGGTCGCGGCCAGCCAGGGTTACGACATCCCGGCCTTCGCCAAGCTCAACGACTTCAAGACCTGGGCCGAGGAAGGCCCGCCCAAGGGCACGCTGTATCACTATCCGCCCAAGCCCGGCCAGGTGCTGCGCATCTCCGCGTACCCGGCGCCGCCCAAGATCGCCAACCAGATCTACACCCAGGCGATCATGACCAAGATGGTGGGCAAATTCACCCAGGGAGGCGAGTCGATGGACAAGGTCCTCGGCTGGGCGGCCTCCGAGCTCGAAGGCTTCATGCGCACCTGACGCGGCTGGAAAGCGGTTGAGGAAAATCGAGGGGTGAGGAAGTTCCTCAAGCGGAAGTCGACCATCGCGTTCGCGATGGCGCTTCCGCTCATCCTGGTCATCGTGCTGCTGGTGCTGTACCCGGCGCTGTACTCGATCCACCTTGCGACGCTGAACAAGGGTATGGACCATTTTGTCGGCTTCGACAATTTCACGTTCCTGTTCAAGCGCGACACGTTCTGGATGGTGGTGAGGCAATCCATCGTGTTCGCGGTCAGCGCGGTGTTCTTCAAGGCGCTGATCGGGTTTTGCGTCGCGCATTTCGTCCATAACGTGCCCGCAAAAGGGCAGCGCAAGTGGCGCGGCATGCTGCTGGTGCCGTGGGTGATCCCGCCGGCCATGAGCACGCTTGCCTGGCTGTGGCTGTTCGATCCGTCCTACAGCGCCTTCAACTGGTCGCTCGAGCACATCGGCATCCAGGGAGTCAACTGGCTGGGCAGCCCGAACTGGGCGCGCTTCGCGGTGATCCTCGTAAACGTCTGGGTGGGCGCGCCGTTCTTCATGATCTTGGATCTCGCGGCGCTCAAATCGGTGCCCGAGCAGCTCTATTAAGCCGCCTCGATCGACGGCGCCAACTGGTGGCAGAAGATGTGGTACATCACGATCCCGATGATGCGCAACATCATCGCGATCACGGCCCTGTTCTCGCTCATCGTCACGTTCGCCAATTTCGACATCGTGCGGATCCTGACCCAGGGCGGTCCGGTGGACAACACGCACGTGTTCGCGACCTGGGCCTTCAAGGTCGGCATCGAGGGCAGCGACCTGCCGCTGGGTGCCTCGGTGTCCCTGTTCATGTTCCCCATCCTGGCGATCTTTGCGATCTTCATCCTGCGCGACATCACCAAGCGCGGCGGCGAGAACTGATGGCCAGATCGCGCAGCATGCAAGACGACCGTCGCCGCGCGTTGGTGTGGTCGTACGTGTTCCTGTGCATCTTCGTGGTGTTCTTCCTTACGCCGCCGGTGTACATGCTGATCACCTCGCTCAAGACGAACGCCGAAATCTCCACGGCCCTGTCGCCGTGGTGGGTCTTTGCGCCGACGCTGGACAACTACATGGAGCTGCTGACCTCGCCGACCTACCTCACGTTTTTCCGCAATTCCGCGCTGGTGTCGGTCCTCGTCGTCGCAATCACGATGCTGATCAGCATCCCCGCGGCGTTCGCGCTCTCGCGCATGAAATTCTGGGGCTCGGCCACGCTCGCCACCGGCGTATTCCTGACCTACCTGATTCCCGAGACGCTGCTGTTCATCCCGCTGTTCCAGATCTTCGTGTTCGTGACCGAGCTCACCGGCATCGAGCTCATCAACCGCTGGTACGTGCTGGTGATTCTGTACCCGACGCTCACCGTGCCGTTCGCGACCTGGATCATGATCGGGTACTTCGCCAGCATCCCCAAGGAGCTCGACGAAGCGGCGCTCATCGACGGGGCGGGGTACCTGCAGATC
>JANMXB010000282.1:0-13564 GCA_031380765.1 Pseudomonadota bacterium
AAAGCATGTTTATCCGACTCGAGAATCCGAGGACGCGTATTCCTTTCTCTCCTCCAAGCAACTCTGCGTATCCGCTGCGTGTGAGAAGGGTTACCTCGTCGTCGATGAACGTGTCTGCATAGCGACGGACAGTGGCAAAAGCCACCAGAGTGTCGCCGAGCTTGCCGCGAATGACGAAGAGAACTCTGCGTGGCATGGGTCGAGCGATTATAATCGTCCCGATCCTGGACATAGGTATTGATGCGTTTTGTATTCCCCCACAGCACCCTTTCCGCTGTCGAGCGCTACTCGTCTATCGCAGCTAGAAACGTTGGCGTTATTGGCGTTGGCGTTTGTGCTCCCGCAATTCGAAGCACCGAAAAATCTGCTTTGGATTGCTTACGCATTGCTGTGGTTTGTCAATCGATGGAGAGCGCGCGATTTTTGCGGGCCTTGGGATTCCTGGGACTCGCTGATTGCGGTGTGGATCGCCTCGGGATATGTTTCCGCGCTCTACGCGGGCCTGCATCGTTCCGAGTGGATTTCCGCTTTCGATGTTGTGCGTTACGGCAGCCTGCTGTGGATGATGCGTCGTTCGGGATATAGCGAGACGACGTTACGCTATCTGCTTGCATCCCTGGTCATTGGAACGCTCGCCGCGCTTTTGCGGGGATACTATGAAGTGCATTTCCTGCCCCGGGCAGATGGACAGCGCCGCTATCTTGGGCTGAATTCAGTTGGCCACGTAAATCACAGCGCCATTTATGTTTCAATTGCGTTCGGCGCTGCGCTGGCTTGGGTACGAGGTGCATGGCGAACAGACCGTCCGGCCAACCGCGCGATCGGACTGGGTCTTTGCATGGCATTTGTCTTGTCGATATTCGTCATGGAGAGCCGCGCAATTGTGGCCGTTTCTCTCTTCGCTGGATTCATATTGCTCGGAAGCTATGCATATCGGTCAGGCCAGCGCCCATGGAAAGTTCTCGCCGGTGTCGTTTTGGTCATTGCCGCCATGGTCATAGTGAAACCCGAAGTCGTGGAAAAGAATTCGCTTCGGTTGAAGGAAAACAACCTGTTTGCTTCTCGAGACAATATCTGGAACGCGGGACTCATGGCCTGGCGCCAATATCCCGCATTCGGGGTGGGGATGGGAAATTACAGCTTGGTAGACTACGCACAGCTCGAACAATGGAGCAAGGCGCGAGGCGAATCGCTGGATCCAAGTCGCGTGCTCCCTCAAGCGCACGCGCACAGCCTCTATTTCAATACGCTCGTTGAGCGAGGCGCCGTCGGAATGCTGGCCCTATTGATCGTGCTTGCGGCGTGGGCATCGTCCCTTTGGCGCAGCGTCCCGGCCGCCAACGACAGCCCTGTGCGATGGGCCTATTGGGGAGGCGCCCTGGCGGCGTGGCTGGTGGCCATACTGGTTGGAGTTGTGAACACCACCCTGCATCATGAGCATGCACTCATCAGCATGTTGCTGTTGGGCGGCTGGCTTTCGCTTTCGAGGCCCCCGCCGCTGAAACTCTGCACCCGCACGTAAGCGGGTGCTACACGTTCACCAGATAAATCTCCAGCCTGCCGTAGGCGGCGGAGAAATTTTTACTCGATGGTTCACCCGTGCGCTAGTAGAGGCGGGCGCCTCGGTCACCCTTTATGTAAGTACAGAAAACGGCTTCTGGAGAGGACTGGCCTCGGAACGCATTGAAATTGTTTCGGTGCGCGATTCGAAGGAAATAGCCGGCCGGCTTCCTCATCGAGACGCCTGGCTAGTTACCCAAAGCCGTATTTCCGAAGAATTGATCGAACTGGCTGCGCAACACCATGTGCTGACCGGCTTCTCTCACTTGCCGATCCTCAACCGCAGTGCGGCCGAATTTTCTAGGTATGCCGCCGTATTCACGGTCTCAGGTTATTGCATCGATTTGCTTCGCCGGGCTGGGATATCACAGGTTTATCCCGTCCCTCTATATGGCACATGGGCGCTCGAGCGCACCGCGGCGGCCGTGGGCACCGATCAAATCCGCGCTAGGTCGCCCTTTCACTGGGATCATCGCAAAGGCCGGGATCGCGTGCTGTCGGTGTTTGAGCCGATTATTCGGGTCTTGAGCGTGGGGACGACATTCGTACCCAAGCCTGGTCTTACGCTTGGCATCGTCTCCCTTTTGTCTCCAATCAAGCAGTTTCCGGCGCTCTTTTCTTTGCTTGCGCCTCACATCTCGAACTTCCCCGGAGTGAATCTTGAGATCTTTGGCGATGGCGGTTACGCGCAGGTGCGCGACATAAAAAGAGCTCTCGCTCCAATCGCGAGCCGCGTACGCTTCTGGGGCTACCAGGAGAACGTACAGGCGATTTATCCAAAAATCGACTACCTCATGACCGGCCTGCCGGAAAAGGAGGCACTGGGCCTCAATGCGCTTGAGGCGCAGGCGCTAGGCACGCCGGTGCTCGCACCTCGCGCTCCGCCCTTCATCGAAACTATAGTTCATGAAAAGAGCGGCTTTCTCTATCGTGATCCGCGCGAAGACCGCGGAGAAGACTTCAATCAGCTCCTTGGATCGTTGATCGCCGGTCGCAGGCGGCCAGATCCACGCGATGCCGCGGACCACCTTGCGACGTTTTCTTTTCCAGCCATGGTCGACCGCACGCGGTCCCTTCTTGAATATATGAAATCGCGCTTCCCTGAGGCATACGGGAAATAACATGGATCCGCGCGAGTACAGCAGCATTCTGGTCATTCGCCGTGACAACATTGGCGATCTGGTATGCACGACGCCGCTTCTGACAGCACTTCGAAAGCAATATTCGCGGGCTTGGATCGGTGTACTGGCCAACAGTTACAACGCCGCCGTCCTGAACGGAAACCCAGACGTCGACGCAGTCCATGCCTATCGCAAGCTCAAGCATCTTGGCTCTGGGGGGAGCGCGATCTCCGCGTTGGCCGATAAAGTCGGATTGATGTGGAAACTGCGCCGGAGGAAGCTGGATCTCGTTGTGCTCGCCGCAGGACCCCAGGATGTGCGGGGAGCGCAAGTTGCCAGAATTTTGGCGCCTGGGCGCGCACTGCTTTCCCACCCCGCTGAGAAGGGCGAGCATGAGGTTGCACGTACCTTCTCTGCCGCTCGCATACTTGGTATCGAAGGACCGATTCCACCCCTCCGGATAAGTCCCGACAAGAATTCGGTTGACCAGGTGCGCCAGGCAATCACGCGCGCGGGTGTTACGTCGACGCACCCGCTTATCGGCTTGCATATCAGCGCTCGTCGCTTCGCCCAGCGCTGGCCGGCAGAGCGTTTCGCCGAACTCGCGATTGGGCTCCACGCCCAGCATGGTGCGGCCACGATGCTTTTCTGGGCACCCGGCCCAGGGAATCGCTCGGAGCATCCGGGTGATGACGATAAAGCATCAGCCATCCTCAGGCTGGCGGCCGGCCGGGCGCCGCTGATTCCTTGGCCTACTGCCGAATTGACGGGGCTCGTGGCCGGGCTTGCCACTTGCGATGCCGTAATCTGCAGCGATGGCGGCGCAATGCATGTCGCCGCTGCGCTTGGCAAGCCCATACTGTGTTTCTTCGGCGACTCATCGGTCGACCGATGGCGCCCATGGGGTGTTCGCCACATTGTGCTTCGGGCCTCCGGCGGGAAAGTCGAAGACATTCCTTTGGACGAAGCTTTAGGATCAACGTCACTCCTGATTCGCTCCTAGGTCTGCTCGTTCGTCAGGCCTTGATACCATCGCGCGGTCTGGGCAATTCCGGCGTCAAACGTCTGCGCCGGCCGCCACCCCAATTCCAGCCGAATGGCTCGATCATCCAGTTCGAGTGATCGGGTTAGACGCTTTATCGTTTCCGCGCGACCAATGAGTGCCCCGCATGATTCAAGCAGGCGGAGAGGAAAGACGAACAATCGCGGCGGTTTCCCCAGAGCCTTCCCGACGGCGCGTACCAGATCAGGAGTTGAAACAGGCGAACCGTCGGTGACGCAGTAGGTACGCCCGGCTGCTTTGGGCGATTCGAGACAGGCGGTAATGGCCGTGGCCAGATTGTCCACGCCGATGAGGCTGCGCCGGTTGCGAATGCTCGCCAGTGGCAATGGTACGCCGCGAGCCACTGCCGCGAGAAGTGCGAGAAAGTTGGCTTTCACTCCGGGACCATAGACAAGAGGCGGTCGGAGAATCGTAAACTGCATTTGACCGCTCAAGGCGGCAAGCCCCTTTTCCGCAGCAAGCTTTGAAGCGGCATAGGGATCTTCGGCGTTGGGCGGCGTTTGTTCAGAAAAGGGTGCCGGTCCAGACTCTTCACCAAACACTTTTGCAGTGCTGAGGTATACAAAATGCCTCACTCCCGCCGCCATCGCGTCTTGCGCAAGTTTTACAGTGCCGTCGAAATTTTCGGAAAAATAGGCCGAAGCATCCTTGTCCGGCGTGAGATGTACGCGGCCCGCCAAATGCACGACGGCGTCGATTTCGTCGAGGATCGGCCGCCAATCGGCGGAAGCGGACAGATCCGGGCTGCGCCGGCACTTCACACCTTCGATGTCAATTCCTCCTTTGTGTGACGCCGCCACATATTCATAGCCGGCCGGATTCCCGGAAAGCAGCGCGCGAGCGACAAATCCGCTGGCGCCGGTGACAAGAACACGCCGGATCATTCCGACCCCAGTCCGCGATTGTTGGCCGGATGCCGGCGCGTTACACTCGCGCACCTTATCTGTTTCAGAATTTCTTTTTCGTGCCAGCGCACGTTCTCCATCCATGAGCAGTGAATCGATTCAAGTAAAACCTGTCATCCTGTGCGGTGGCAGCGGCACGCGACTATGGCCAATGTCGCGCAAACAATTGCCGAAACAGTTTCTTCCGCTGGTGACCCCAAACAGGAGCCTTTTTCAAGACACGATCGAGCGGGCGAAAGCGGCTTCGGGCGGAGCCGATCTGATTGTAGTCTCCAACGAGGAGCACCGCTTTCTGGTCGCGGACCAGCTGGCTGCGATTAATTCGCGGGCACTGCAAATCCTGGAGCCCGTGGGCAGGAACACAGCGGCGGCCGTCGCAGTGGCTGCGCTCGCGACGGAGCTTGAAAATCCTGTCCTCCTGGTCTTGCCGTCAGATCACGCAATCAGCAATCTTGCGGCATTCGGGGATGGCGTCAGGCGCTCGGCCATGCTTGCTGACATAGGATATCTCGTCACGTTCGGAATTCAGCCGAGCAGCCCTGAAACCGGTTTCGGCTACATCGAACGTGGCTCACCAATTTCGGACGCACCAGGAGCGTTTGACATTGCGCGATTTGTCGAAAAGCCGCCGGCCCTCGAGGCGGACGTCCTGATCAAATCCGGCCGAGCCTATTGGAACAGCGGCATGTTCGCATTCAGGTCGAAGCGGTTGATCGAGGAATTGGGGAGATTTCGCCCCGACATTCTTACGGCGGCCCGGGAGGCTTTTGACAAGGCATCAAGGGATCTCGGCTTCATCCGATTGGATAGAAATGCCTTTTTATCGTGCCCTTCAGAAGCCCTTGACCGCGCGGTTATGGAGCGCACGAAACGGGCCGCTGTAATTCCCGCCGAATTCCAGTGGAGTGACGTGGGATCCTGGGCTGCGCTATGGGATATTGCCGGGAAGGACGCCGATGGGAATGCGGTGCGAGGTGATGTAAACCTGCAGGACACCCGGAATTCGCTCGTATTCAGCGAACGAAGGCTCGTCGCCACCCTCGGGGTGGAAAATCTGATGATCGTCGAGACAGCCGACGCACTTCTTGTCGCCGATCGCGCGCGTGGCCACGAAGTGCGCGACATTGTCGAAGGAATGCAGGGCACCGCCCGAACCGAGCACGTGAGCCACATCCGGGTACACAGGCCATGGGGTTATTACGAGAACCTCGATTCCGGTCCGGGATACCTGGTGAAACGAATCATGGTCAAACCGGGTGCTGCTCTCTCGCTTCAGATGCACCGCCATCGGGCAGAGCATTGGGTGGTCGTTAGCGGGTCAGCGCGCGTCACTCGCGGCGACAAGGTAACCACACTCGAACGAAACCAGTCGGTCTACATTCCGCTAGGGGAGACGCATCGCCTGGAAAATCGCATGCTCGAGGAATTGCACCTGATCGAGGTTCAGTCCGGCGACGAAATCAGCGAAGACGACATCGTGCGCTTTGAGGATCGTTACCAGCGCTGAGAGAAGAAGGCGCCGCGCAATCGCCACGCGAGTCCCATCAGAGGTAAAAGAAAACGCAGAAACGTCCCCGGATAAAAGACCTCCGCAATGTCCGCAGGATCGGCAACGCCACCGCATCTCCAGCAGCGGACCACGCTGGAAGCCATGCGCGCATCCCACGTCAATTTTTCCCACGATGCGAGCGATGGTCCGACACTTCCCGCGTAGCTCCTGAACAACTGTTGTTTGTCCTTTACTATGCGGCCAGTTCGGATGTTGGCTTGCGTGAGCTGCTCTCTGTGTTGACGAATACCGCACAGCGGTTGTGTCAGCAGAACAGCTGGCCCTTGTTCGAGAAGGTGGAACCACATCTCGAGATCCAGGGCCTGGCTATATCTCTCATTGAATCCGCGGCCGGCTGCCGACCGGCGGAACATGACCGCACTCGGTTCGCCAATTTTGTTTCCGTGGACGAAGCATGTGCTCACCAGCCTCGCAGATCCCACCTTTTCAGGCCGAGGCCATGGGCGAACGACGCGTTGCGGTCGTAACGCACCATCGGTAAGCGTGCGGCCGGCGGCTGCGAGTACCGCGTCCGGATACTCGCGCAGGGCCGTGGACAGCGCAATTACGCTACCGGCTTCCAGTACGTCGTCTGCGCAGAGAATCTGGACATATTCGCCGGCGGAAGCAGCAATGCAGGCGTTGAAATTGCGCGCCATGCCAATGTTTTCGGAATTTCGGATATAGCGCACGCGGCTGTCGCCGCCTCCAATTTCGGCTACGACCTTTTGGGTTTCATCCGTCGAATGATTGTCGAGAATGAGAATTTCCAGCCTCGAATACTCTTGGCGCAGCGCAGAGCGCAACGCGTCACCGATCACATCCGCATCGTTGTATGCCGGAATGCAGATGCTGACGGATGGGATCTGCAGAGGCTTAATGGCCACCGGCCCTGACCGCCTCGAGAATATCCCGGTAAGGCACCGTGACTCTCTTGGGATCGAATCGCGGCGCCGGACTGAAAAGGGCGTGAACCAGGATTTCAAGCAAGTCAGACCGCAATCTTGCCGGGAGGATTCGCACAGCAGCGAAGGCGACGAAAATGACGGCGTAGAAAGGCACCTCCCATCCGCGCACATAGCGGAAGATTTCGGCGAAGCCCCGGCGGCCCTTCGTTTTGAGAAGCTCGTTGAATTGGAGACGGCGATACCGGTGATACCGCACTCGCAATCTCTGAATTTCCGGAAAATTTCGGGCGAGAGTCTCCATTGCGCAGAGCCACGAGTCATTCATGTTGCTTCCCGGCATGATCTCGCTGCGCAACCGCTCGACGATGTCGGCATCAGCGACGTTCTGCAAGAAGGCAACCCCGTCAGATTCCCGGTCGTTGAAATAGTAAAACCCGAAGGATTTCGGGCTGATGCCGATAAGGGCAACGGGATCCGGACTCGCCAGCAGAGGGCGTGCAGTAAGCAGCACTGCGTTCGCCGCGTAGTAATCCGGATAAGGCGACTGGAAAAAAAACCCCTTGGGTTTGAGCCGTTCCACAAAGCGCCGGCTGACTACAAAATGCTGCATATTGAACCCATACAGGATCCGGAATTCCATAGCGGCACGGACCATGTCGACCGCGATAGCGGGGTCGAGCAAGAAGGGTTCCAGAGCCCCGGACAGAAATGCGTTGTACCCAGTTTGAACGAAAGCTTCGGCATGACCCGGAATCACGCCAGGGTACGCGTACTGGTTCGCCTGGGCATAAATCGCTTCGGGGTTCCAAATTTTGATTAGTCCATTGAGCCGCCCGAGACAACCCGGAATAAGGGCGTCATCATCGCCAAGCATGACGAAATAGTCCCCGGTAGCCATTTCAAGAGCAGCGTTCCAATTGTCCGTGACAGGAATCAATCGGTCATGCCGTCGCGTACGAATGCGCGAATCTCCGTAGACCTGCATCTGATGTGCAATATCCGCGTCGGACGCATTGTCGGACACTATGATTTCCCAATCGGCGTAGTCCTGAAGGCGCACCGATTCGACGGCCAGCCCCAGCAGTTCGGGCCGGTTACGCGTGGGGATCAAAACAGAGAATTTCACGCCGGCTTGCGAAAGACTGCCGTGTAAGCGCTGCCTGTACCTTCGCGGCTTTCGACAACACGGGCAAGCGTCGCCGCTTTCCGGCCGGCAAAACGCAGCACACGCTTGAAGAACGCGCCGGAAGCGAAATGCGGCAGCGAAGAGATCCAGCCAAATGCGTTCCAGCCCAGGCTGCCATGATCCGTCGTAGTGCACAAAACCTGTTTCAGGCCCGCAGCCTGCGCACGCTCACGTAACACCTCTGCCGGAATCAGATGTACGTGACGAGGAGCATCGACGTGGGCCCAACGCCCGCCAAACAATCGAAACTGGTACGCGCAAGGGTTCGGAAGTGCCAGGACCAGGACTCCACCGGGCGCCAGTCGCGCAGCCGCTGCATCGATCATTCTCCATGGATCGCGCATATGCTCCAGCACGTGCCAGGCCGCAATTACGTCAGGTTGCGCGGCTTCGGCCAGGGCGGCCGCCTCATCGTTCCTGCGGATGGCCCTCACGCCGATTCGCCCATTCAGGAAGTCGCAGCAATCCGGATCCATCTCAATCGCTTCGACCGAGAATCCAGCGCGCTTGGCGAGAAGGCAGAATGCGCCCCATGAAGGTCCGATTTCCAGCAGTTGCCCTTTTTGAACGAACCGGGTGACCAGATCGATCTTGTACCGGTCATGGTCGACGCCGGCCTCGATTGCCGTTTCAGTCTGAGGCAGCATGTGGTATCCGGCAGCATAGTAGGGGCCGATAGCCTCCGGCACGTTTCCAAGCGAGATGAGTCCGCACCTGTGGCAGCGGTAATACCGGAAGATCTCGTCCGAAACGCCCCTGTTGTAGTCTCGCGTTTCAAATGCCGGATGCATGATCTCGCCGCAATTGGTGCAGACGATTGTGCGCGTGCTGTGGTCAATCGACAGAGCGTTAGTCATGCCGCACCATATCACCCCGGCCGCGCATGCTCGCCCCAGGCATAGCGCGCTCTCAGGGCACGAGTCGCAGGATCCGCCGACAAATAGAATTCAGTCTGATTGTCGCCAACCAAGAGATTCTCTTCGCGCGCCTGCCAGAAGGTATTCGAAAGGTGCCAGTGCTCAGGGTCATACCCTACGCCGTCACGGCCAACGACCAGCACGCGTAAGCCGAGACGGCGTACCTGATTGGTAAGGCTGTCCTTCCCGCTCTCAAACTTGTACGCTGAAATTTTCAGCCGCATCGGTCCGACGCGGACCCGGCGCAGAGTCTGCCGCCCACCCATGAAAGCATTGGTACGCAAATGATAGTTCGGGAACGGCGGAAAATCGCGCTCTGGCTTCCAGACGCCCGCCGCGCGGAGAATTCGGTACCAGGCGCGCTGGGCGAGAAAGGCGGCCGGCCTGGCGTCGGCCAGGATTATTTTGGCGCTGGCCCGTGCGCGTTGCAGAGTCGGCATGGCGTTCATTTTCTCGATGTGAGCAAAGTGTCCGCTCGAGATGCTCTGATACGACGCGGTTGCGCCAACCAAACCGACACCGGTGGTCGTTATCCATCGATACAGTTTGCCAAGCCAGTCGTCGGCGAGAATGCGACTGTAAGAGTTAAAGAAGCAGTAGTGCAGGAATTCGAGCCGCTCGACCGCCTCAAAATAGGCGTTGATGTCGTACCCCTTGTCGGGTACGAAAATCCGTTTGTGGGGCACGCCCTCCAACAAGGCGTCGTACTCTGCCATACCGCCCGGGTCGAATCCCTTGAAGACAACGACAAGGTCGTGGGATGCGCCAGCCGGATGTACTCGGTAAGAGTCCAGGAATCGACTGAAAGGCGCGGTGCCATTGCGCTTCCGAACCAAATGGATGACGGCAAGATCGGACACCTCAGGCGGTTTCCGGATACTTGGCGCGGAGGTAATCCGCCAGCGCCTCCTGCCACGGACGCAATGTCACTCCAAGCGCCCGCGCACGCCTGTTGCCCAGCACCGAATAGAGCGGCCGGCGCATTTCACCGGACTTCCCGCCTCGGTCGACCGGAACGACTCGCGTCGCGAACCCGGAGAGGCGGAC
Organism: Pseudomonadota bacterium; assembly: GCA_031380765.1. Lineage (GTDB taxonomy): Bacteria > Pseudomonadota > Gammaproteobacteria > Burkholderiales > SG8-39 > SZAS-79. Next base: position 10,257 of record JANMXB010000282.1, read on the forward strand.
AATCTCGCACGTGAATTCATACCACGAACAAGCACCGGAATTCACCAGATGGTAAACCCCCCCCGCGAGTTGTTGATGGGCGATAAGCTCAAAAACCGCACGGCTCAGATCGTCGGTCGAGGTGGGCGCGACTATTTGTTCGCAGGCCATCTCGATTTCTTTGCCTGTGCGCGCGTCTGCGACACGCCCGTCTACGAAATTACCGCCCTTCGAGCGAGCTCCAGTCCGTCCATATAGTCCGCAGGTCCGAATCACTACCGCGTTTTCGGGCGCCATCGCCAAGACTACGTGTTCTCCTGCCAACCTGGAAATACCGTAGATTTGAAGCGGGCCAGGCAAATCGTCTTCGACGTAAGGTTCAGTGCGGCCTCCTCCGAACACGTAGTCACTGCTGAAAGTCAGCAATCGCGCACCGGAATCGCGGCAAGCGGCCGCGAGGTCGCGCATCGCCACACAATTTAAGCGAAATGCCGTCGCCGGTTCCTGTTCGCAAAGAGGCACATTGTGGAAAGCCGCACAATTGATCACAAGCTCTGGCCGGTGACGGGCCAGCGCAACGCGAACCTGCTCGGGATAAACGACGTCGAGCGCTTCGCGGCCGGGAACGAACAACTCATGAGCCGTGTTATTACGCACCAGATCACCGCCGAGTTGGCCGGTGCCGCCTATCAGTAGGATGCGCATCGCCTATTGCCTGAGGAGCGGAAAATTGCGGTCGCGCTCGGACATTGTCGGATTTGCGATGGGCCATTCGATTCCGAATGCGGGATCGTCCCATCGGACTCCACGGGCCGATTCCGGATAATACGACTCCGACATCATGTAAAGAACTTCCGCATCATCGGTGAGCGTCTGGAAACCGTGCGCAAACCCCTCAGGCACGTAAAGGGCATTGTGCAAGCCTGCACTTAGCTCGATTCCGAACCATTTTTGGTAGGTCGAAGATCCGGCGCGCAAGTCCACAATGACATCCCAGACGACCCCTTGAGTGCAACGAACGACCTTGGCCTCGGCGTGCGGTTCGACCTGGAAATGCAATCCGCGTAACGTGCCCCTTTGCCGGTTGTAAGAGACATTGCATTGGGCCACATCGGGATTGAGCCCGCGTTCCACGAACTCTCCACGGCAGAAGTTGCGCGCAAAAAATCCCCGATCATCTCGATGGCGAGTCGGATCCAAGATGTACGCGCCGGAAAGGGGCGTCGGAACGAATATCAAGATTAAGGCTCCACGCAATCGCCGAGGAACACAAAATGAATCACGGAACGCATTGCTTTTGCGTAAGCTCGGCGCATCGGATCTGCTACTCCCGGTATTCACAGAGACGAGACACCGACGACACCTCATTGGGGTCGCCGCGAGCACCTTCAGACTTCGGAGCCGGACCGGCTTTGGTGGTAAAATTTCGCTTTAAGATTCAACGTGTAAGTTTCTCATATCTGGCCAGAATCGGCGAGGCATAACACTCGAAAAGCGCGTCCCGTGCCCGGCCCTTCGGATTCGCGAGCCCGTAGCGAGGGATTGACGGAGATCGAGAGCGCCGTCCAGCGCGCCAAACCGAGGAACACGGAATTGCACAAGGCGAACGATGGGGTCGGATCGGCTGCGGCGCAGAATACGATGCGCGAAATGGTTGGCGAAGTAACTGCAAGTCCGCCGCTCTACCGCCCCTCGAAGTTCTGGGTGGATCTGAATGAAATCAACCAGACAATGCTCGACGAACTGGGCCTAGAGAATCTCAAGCGCACTATCGCGCAAAACTATTTCAACTGGCTCGTTATCAGCAGGCAGGATCCTCAGTATCAAGCCGTAAGGCGCCTTTGGAAGCACCGTCCCACGTTGCGGCCTTACCTGAACCGCCTGGAGGAGCCAAAATTGCTGAAAACCCTCCAGCCTTACCTCGGTCGGCTGGCCGAACCCTCGATGTCAGCCGCGGCGATGGGGACCGCACCGACCATTGGCCCTCGCGAATTGCGGATCTACAAACTGTTTGTTGGGATGCTGTGGGAGTATTCCTCGCAGCAGGACTGGTCGGGGATAGGTCGACAGACCGACGAACCGACCGTCGGCAATCCGATCGAATTGTATCGGCGGGGCAAGTTGATATCGCAGGACCTGGCAAATTCGATCCGTGAGTACAACGCGATCCTCAGCGATGACAGGGGCCTCGCCGGGTCTTTCAAGCGCGTCGCGGAGCTTGGGGCCGGATACGGACGTTTGGCACATATTTTCCTGTCGGAGGGAAAGACAAAGTACTGCATATTCGACATTCCGCCCGCGTTGTTCGTCTCCCAGTGGTACCTGAGTGCGGCTCATCCGGGGAAAACGGTATTCCGGTTCCGGCATTTCGCGCGTTTTTCCGATGTGGCGACGGAACTCGAGCGTTCGGACGTGGCGTTTTTTACGCCCAACCAGATGGCGATGTTCCCGGAGGGCTATTTCGACATCTTCGCTAGCATCAGCACGCTGCCTGAAATGGCGGCCGACCAAATTGATAACTACCTGCGCCAGGCCGAAAGGCTTGCCAGGCGGCATGTCTATCTCAAGCAATGGCTCGAATGGGAGAATCCGGCCGATGGCCATCGCGTTACCCCCGACACGATGAGACTTGGCGAGGCGTGGGCCCCGGTCTTTGACCGGCCGGATGCGGTGCAGCCGCAGTTCTTTGAGCGCCTGTGGCGCAGGAAGGCGGCCTGAAATGCGCGGCACAGAGATGCCTGTAAGCGGGTTGCGTCTGACCGTTATCGAGGCCGGACACGCAAATCGCGAATACTTCCACGATCTCTGGCGGTTCCGGGAACTGTTTTATATCCTTATATGGCGTGACGTGCTGGTGCGCTACAAGCAGACCGCACTCGGACTTGGGTGGACTTTGCTCAAACCATTGCTTACCGCCCTGATTTTTGCGCTCGTGTTCGGCAAAATGATCAACATTCCCTCCGGAGGCATGCCTCACGCGCCATTCATTTATGTGGCCCTCGTCCCGTGGTTGTTCTTCTCGACCACGATATCGGAGGCAAGCGTGAGTCTTGCGGCGCATGCGGCCCTCATATCTAAGGTGTACTTTCCGCGCCTTCTCGTTCCGCTGGTAGCGATGGTGATGGCGCTCATCGATCTGCTGGTCGCCCTGGCGCTCCTGGTGCCGATGCTGCTGCTATTCGGAGTCGATCCGGGGTGGCGCCTGCTTGCCCTTTTTCCACTCACGCTCCTTACGATGATCCTGGCTCTCGGACTGGGACTGTGTTTTGCGTCGCTGCACGTGCGCTACCGGGACACGGGGATTATCCTGCCGTTCGTGCTCCAATTCG
>JANMXB010000041.1:0-5128 GCA_031380765.1 Pseudomonadota bacterium
TATTGTCTGGAAAGCCGCGCCTGAAGCAGACTTTGTGGAGAAAATGGCAGCATTTTCGCCATCGGTTCGCTTCCGAAAACTGGCACCAATTGCCACATTGGACACCGATATGAGCGCGCAACCATACCGCGGCGCGGACCGCCTGATCACCGAGTTTGACCGCTTGCTGCGAACGGTCGCAGGCGTCACGCGCGGCAGTCGACGGCCTTGTCCCGGCACAGCAATCGCGGAGGCAGACCTGAACTCGGCGGAGCGCGAACACGCGGCGGCCTTGATGCGCGTCAACCATGTGGGGGAGGTGTGCGCGCAGGCTCTCTACCAGGGCCAGGCGATTGCGGCGCGAGATCCGCAGATGAGGGATTCATTGAAACAAGCGGCAAGCGAGGAGGAGGACCATCTGGCGTGGTGCGCCGGGCGAATCGAGGAACTAGGCGGGCGGCCGAGCATGCTCAATCCGCTTTGGTACGGCGGCGCTTTCGCAATGGGGATAGCGGCCGGGGCGATGGGCGATCGCTGGAACCTCGCCTTTCTCGCCGAGACGGAGCGCCAGGTCGAGGAGCACCTTGCAGGTCACCTCCGGCAGCTTTCGCCGGCCGACGCACGCACTCGCGCTGTGGTTGATCAGATGCGTATCGACGAAGGTGGCCATCGTTCCACCGCCGTTGCGCTGGGGGCCGCCGAGATGCCGGAGTCGCTCAAAAGAGTCATGCGCCTCGTCGCAAAGGTCATGACGACAGTCGCCTACCGGATCTGAACCGCGCAAGTCATGCAGGGGACAGGACGTAACTCTGCACCGGCGACTGGAATCCCTTGAGCCTGAGCGACCCGCCTGGCTTCAGTTCGCTGCGCTGCACTTCACTCGTAAGCAATTCGAGCGTACGCTCATCCAGGAGAATTTCTCCATGCACGGCCTCGGCGCATAGCCTGGCAGCCAGGTTTACGGTCGGACCCACGGCGGTGTATTCGAGGCGCGAAGCCGCCCCGATGACACCCACCGTGACATATCCGCTTGCCACGCCCACCCCAACTCCGAGACGCAATTCCGAGTCGGACCAACGCTCGGTGACTTCAACGCCGCCAGTGCGGATCCGCTTTGCCAGTTCCACCGCCCGGTGCGCATGGTCACCAAAGGCAATCGGAGCCCCCACCAGAATCAAAACGCCGTCCCCGGCCTGATCCTTGATCGTGCCGCCAAAGGCGGCCGCCGCGGCGCCGACCGCGTCGTAGTATTCGCGCAGGATCTGAATGACCTTCTTCGAGGAGGTGGCCGCCGAAAAAGCCGTGAATCCGCGCAAGTCGCAGCAGACCACCGAGAGCTCCAGGGTCTGCTCATCGGTGGCGCTCTTCAATCCGCGCTCGCTGACCAGTTTCGCGACCTGGGGAGACAGGAAGCGGGCCATGAACTGCGCGCGGCGGCCCTGCGTGACGTGATACTGGACTGCGCCGATCAAAAAGATCAGCAGTCCGATCGCGGTCGAAACCGGCGCGAGATGCAGGGGAAGGACCAAACCGGACGCCATGAATGGCGCCCCGACAAGAAACGCCAGACCGCGCAGCGATTCCGCCTGGTCCGGGCGGCGATTGAGCATCAGCAGTCCCGACGCCGTCCCCAGCAGCAACGAAAGGGCCAGCGGCACCGCGAACAAATAGAACGTGATATGCAGCGACGCGTTCGGGTTGCGCATCAGATTGAGAAAGTGCTCGACCCGAAGCACCGGGAACAGGAGAGAAACCACGCCGTAAAACACCGCCAGCGCCTGCGCGACTCGCAGCATGTTGTCGGCACCGCGAGTGCGCAAATTACCCGCCGGAATCGTCCTTCTTACCCTCAGCAGCCATTCGTACGCGAGCACAAAGGCCAGAACCTCGGGGAGGGCGAATAGGCCGTCCCATGCAGGGATTCCTCTTTGCGCGCGCAGCGGCACCCCTATGAGCACGTTGACTGCGATCGAAATGCCGATGCAGGCCAGAAAAGCCGAGAGGGTGCGGCTGATGGGGGATGAACGATCCGCCACAATGAACGACAGCGCCATGCCGAGCGCCAGCAAAGAGACAATTATCTGCGGTGTGTATTCCGGGGTCACGCACGAATCTTACAGGGTACAATCCGGCGCCAAAAGCAAACCCGCGAGCACCAACGCAATCATCCGGATGGGAGACCGCCACTCTGACGCAGGTGGAAAAGCGACCACGCTGGTGATGTTTTCCGGTGGGCTCGACAGCACGGCAGTGCTTGTGAGGCTGCTTGACGAAACGGATGATGACCTGAGGGTGCACCATATCCGGATGGTCAACCAGGAGGACCGCGCAGACGCGGAACAACGCGCAGTCGAGGCTATCGTCGCCTGGTGCCAGGCCCGCTACCGGCCGGTTCGCTACTCGGAATCCGGACTCGACTTTTCCAGCCTGAACGCAATTCCCATCGATTACCTGGCGGTGGCATTTGTCGCTTGCCAGGTTGCGATCGATACGCCCGGCTGCAGCCGGATCGCTGTGGGGACGCTCGCGCGCGATCTGGATGAGATCAAGCGGTCGATCTGTGCAAACCAGCGCCGCGTTTTTGATGCGATGTACGATTGCTACCGTGCGCGCAAGCTTGGCGAGCCCGCAATGCAGTGGACATACCCGGTGTACGCGCTCACAAAGCCTCAGATCGCAGCGCTGTTGCCTGCGGAATTGCGCGCCCTGACCTGGTCTTGTCGCAGGCCGGTTCGCATTGCGGCCGATTTTCGTCCCTGCGGTGTCTGTAAGCCCTGCCGCGCACGCGTCGATATCGCCGCGGCACTGCGAATTTCGGCGTAAAGAACCCGAATTTGTGCGATTGACGTCCTTGCTTGCGCTGTAGAAGGGGGCCGGGCAGAATTGCCTTCCGCGACTGCGAACCGCAAGCAACCGAACCAGAAGAAAGTCTTAGGAAGCCACGGCGGACTTCCCAGGGGGGCAAAAATGATGTCGGGACGCAAAGACGGTCGCATTCTCATATACAGCCACGATACGTTCGGGCTGGGGCATTTGCGTCGCTGCCGGACCATCGCCCATTCGCTCGTGGACCGGTTCAAGCATCTGTCGGTGCTGATCCTGTCGGGCTCGCCGATCATAGGGAGCTTCGATTTCCGTTCGCGCGTCGATTTCGTGCGGGTCCCCGGCGTGATCAAGCTGCGCAACGGCGAATACACCGCGCTCAATTTGCATATTGACGTCGAGCAGATGCTGAAAATGCGGGCATCGATCATTCGACATACGGCGGAGATGTTCGACCCGGACATCTTCATCGTCGACAAGGAGCCGCTCGGACTGCGGGGGGAGGTGCTCGAGACCCTCGAAATGCTGAAGCAGCGCGGCACCCGGCTGGTTCTGGGCCTGAGGGATGTGATGGACGAGCCCAAGCTCCTGGTGCCTGAATGGCGGCGAAAGAATGTGCTGCCCGCCTTGCGGGACCTGTATGACGAAATATGGATCTACGGGCTGCCCCAGATCTGCGACCCCCTGGAAGGAATCGCGCTTCCTACGCGGGTGCGGCAGAAAATAACCTACACCGGCTATCTTCCGCGCGAAGTATCGACGCGCGGCGCACCGCCGCGACTGCCGGAAATCACCAAGCGACCCTATATCCTGGTCACAACTGGGGGCGGCGGAGACGGGGAGAGCCTGATCGACTGGGTGCTTCGCGCCTACGAACACGACGCACTGCTGCCTTATCCGGCGTTGATGGTGCTCGGGCCCTTCATGCAGCCGGAGCGCCAGGCGGAGTTCATGGACCGCGCGTCGCGCCTGAAGCGGGTCGATGCGATAACGTTCCATAACCATCTCGAGACGCTCGTGGCGGGTGCCGCGGGTGTCGTTGCGATGGGCGGCTACAACACGTTCTGCGAAGTGCTATCGATGGACAAGCGCGCGCTCATCGTTCCCCGGACTACACCGCGGCTTGAACAGTTCATTCGTGCATCGAGCGCCGCAAGACTTGGCCTGGTGAGCATGCTGAGCGACGACGGAAGCTACGACCCGGCCGTGATGGCTGCCGCCCTGCGGTCGCTTCCCCGTCAGAACAGGCCTTCCGAGGTGGTCGTTCCAGGGCTTCTCGAAGGGCTCACTAACGTGTCCAGGCGTGTTGCCCCCTGGCTCGAGCCGGTCGAGAGCGAGGCATTGCCGATCGTGTCGCGCATCGGCTGAATTCGTGGTTTCTCCCGCGGGCAACCGCGTTGCATTCGTCCTTAAGGGCTATCCGAGGCTGTCGGAGACGTTCATCGCGCAGGAAATCCTGGCGCTGGAGCGTCGCGGGCTGGAAATCCTGATCGTCTCCCTTCGACTGCCTACCGACGGCCGGACTCATCCGGTTCATGCCGAGGTTCGCGCGCCCGTGCTCTATCTTCCCGAATACCTGCATCGCGGGCCTTTGCGCGTGGTGCGGGCGTGGCTGAAGGTGCGGCACTGGGCCTCTTATCGACATGTGCGTGGAATATGGCTGCGTGATCTGAGGCGCGATTTCAGCGCAAGCAGAATCAGGCGATTTGGTCAGGCGCTGGTCCTTGCAAGCGAGCTGCCCAGGGGCGTAGCCCGCTTGCATGCTCATTTTCTGCATACCCCTTCGTCCGTGACGCGTTATGCGGCCGCTCTGTGCGGGTTGCCGTGGACCGGTTCAGCGCACGCCAAGGACATCTGGACAACGCCGGAATGGGAATTGCGCGAAAAGCTCGCTTCGTGCGCCTGGCTCGTGACTTGCACTTCGACAAATTGCGAGCACCTGACGAGGCTGGCTCCAGACGAACGGGTCGAGCTCGTCTATCACGGCATCGATTTAAAAAGATTTTCGCCCGCGGCGTTTGAGCGACCGCCGCGTACCGGGCAATTCGTTGATGGTTGCGTGACCATCCTGTCGGTTGGCCGGCTGGTCGAGAAAAAAGGGACGGACGTGCTGCTCGACGCACTTGCCCGGTTGCCTGCCAGGCTACATTGGCGACTTGTCCATGCCGGCGGCGGCCCCCTTGGCCGCGATGTTCGCCGGCGTGCAAAAAAGCTTGGACTTTCTTCGCGTGTCGAGTGGCGCGGTTCCATGACACAAACCGAGCTGCTTGACGAATACCGGAAGGCGGATATTTTCGCGCTCGCAAGCAGGATTGCCGAAGACGGC
>JANMXB010000361.1:0-9301 GCA_031380765.1 Pseudomonadota bacterium
TATCCGCGACCTGCACCTGGGCAACACGCCCTGGGCGCTGATGCTCACCTATCCGACGTTCCTGATCCCATTCTGCACCTGGCTCCTGATGGGCTATTTCAAGACCATCCCGAAGGAACTCGAGGAGTGCGCGCGCATCGACGGCGCGACGCGCTTCGGCGCCATGGTGCGGATCATCTTTCCGGTGGCGATTCCGGGAATCCTGTCGGCCGGCATCTTCGCCTTCACGTTGTCGTGGAACGAGTTCATCTACGCGCTGATCTTCATGTCCTCAGCGGAGCTCAAGACCGTGCCTGTGGGCGTGGTATCGGAGCTCATCCGCGGCGACATTTTCTTTTGGGGCCAGCTGATGGCGGGGGCGCTTCTCGGCTCGATTCCGGTGGCGCTCGTCTATTCGTTCTTCGTCGAATACTACGTCACCGGCCTCACCGGCTCGGTCAAGGGATAAGGGTCCGGACCGATATGGCGAATGTCACCATCCGCAAGCTGAACAAGAATTACGACAACGGGTTTCATGCAGTCAAGGACGTCAGCCTCGAGATCCTCGACGGCGAGTTCATGGTGCTCGTCGGCCCGTCGGGATGCGGCAAGACAACGACGCTGCGCATGGTGGCGGGGCTGGAGGAAATCACCTCGGGCGAGATCCTGATTGGCGAGCATGTGGTGAACGAACTGCCGCCGATGGACCGCAATATCGCCATGGTGTTCCAGAACTACGCCCTGTATCCGCACAAGAGCGTCTACCAGAACATGGCCTTCGGCCTGCAGATGCGCAAGTACCCGAAGGACGAGATCCAGAAGCGCGTGCGGGAAGCGGCCGAGATTCTGGGCATCGAATCCTTGCTCGAGAGAAAGCCGCGGCAGCTCTCCGGAGGGCAGCGCCAGCGGGTCGCGGTCGGACGCGCGATCGTGCGCCACCCCGAGGTGTTCCTGTTCGACGAGCCGCTTTCCAACCTCGATGCCCAGCTCAGGGTCCAGATGCGCGTGGAGCTGAAGAGCCTGCACCAGCGCCTTGAGACGACGGCGATCTACGTCACTCATGACCAGGTCGAGGCGATGACGCTGGGCGACCGTGTCGTCGTGATGAAGGACGGCTGGGTGCAGCAGGTGGGCGAGCCGCTGGAACTCTACGGCAAGCCGGCAAACCGTTTCGTCGCCGGATTCATCGGCTCGCCGGCGATGAATTTTGTCGACGTGACCATCAGCGGCGCAGGCGACGCCCTGTGGGCGGAGGCCGAGGGTCTGCGCCTGAAGGTCCCGCCGCAGATGGCGGAACGGGTGCGCACCCATGCCGGAAAGCGGATGACCATGGGGGTGCGTCCGGAGGCCCTTCACCTGGCGACCGGCGCAGACTCCGCAGACTTCTGCTTTGGCTCGACGGTGGGCGTGGTCGAGCCGCTCGGCAACGAGATTCTCGTCAACTTCAGTGTCGGCGGGGTGCGGATGGTGGTGCGCGTAGATCCGGCGGTGCGCGTGAAGTCGAACGAGAGCCTGCGCCTCGCGTTCGATCCGGGGCGCGTGCACTTCTTCGACGACAAGAGCGGAGCCGCACTCTAGACCGGATGCGGGCGTGAGCGAGCGCAGTACTCGGCTGTCGCGGTGAAGCCGGAAGTCTCGGCCTTCGGCAACCGCCTTCGCAAGAATCTTGCCCACGGGCAGAAGTGGGCACGGCGGCGCGGGATAACGAGCTATCGAGTCTACGATCGCGACGTGCCGCAGTTTCCCTTCGCGATCGACCTGTTCGAAACGGTGGCGCCGCGCTCCGAAGTGCACCTTCACGTGCAGGAAATCGACACAGGCTGGAAGCGCAACGATGAAGACTACACGCACTGGATGAACGCGATCTGCGACGCGATCTGCGATGCCTGCGCCTGCCCCGCGCGGCAGTTGCATCTCAAGCGCCGCGAGCGCAAGCGGGGCGTGTCGCAATACGAAAAACTGGACGCGGCGTCCGAGATTTTCATAGTGCAGGAATCGGGTCGCCGCTTCGAGGTCAATTTCGATTCCTATCTGGACACGGGCCTGTTCCTCGATCACCGGCCGGGGCGAAACCTGGTGGGCGAAAGCGTCGCGGCGCGGGCGGCCAAAGGCGAACCAGCGAGCCTGCTGAATCTGTTCGCATACACCGGAAGCTTCACTGTCTACGCGGCCACCGCCGGCGCGGGCCGCTCGACCACGGTGGACCTGTCGAATACCTACCAGGCGTGGACCGCGCGCAATTTCGCGCTCAACGGGATCGACCTGAAAAAGCATGCGCTCGAGCGTGCCGATGTCTTTGCGTGGCTGCGCCTTGCGGGCGCGCAAAGCCGGCAATTCGACGTTATCGTGCTGGATCCGCCGTCGTTTTCGAATTCGAAGAGGATGCAAGGCGTGCTCGACGTGCAACGCGACCACCCGATGTTGATCCGCCAGTCCCATGCGCTGCTTGCGCCGGGTGGCGAGCTGTTTTTTTCGACCAATCTGCGCTCGTTCGCCCTCGACCCCGCTCTGGGACAGGCGTTTGGCCTGCGCGAAATTACGCACCGGAGCGTCCCGGAAGATTTCAAACGCCCCGGCCGCCCGCCGCCGCATCGCGCCTGGCATGCTGCACGCTGATCACAGGAGGCCCGGACAATGACCGGCATCGAAACACTGGAAGGCAAGGTGGCGCTGATCACAGGCGCCGCGTCCGGCATCGGCGCCGAGGCGGCGCGGTTGCTGTCGGCACATGGCGCGAAGATCGTGGCCGCCGACCTCGACGAGGCCGGTGCCCGGCGCTCTGCGCGGGAAACCGGCGGTCTCGCGATCGCAATGGACGTGGCAAGCGAAGACGATTGGGCCCGCGCCATCGCCGAGACGCTCGCCACACTGGGCAAGCTCGATATTCTCGTCAACTGCGCCGGCATCGAGCTGGTGCGCAGCATCGCGGAAACGACGTTGCAGGACTGGCGCCGCGTGATGAGCGTCAACCTTGATGGCGTGTTCCTGGGCACGCGCGCGGCGATCGCCGCCATGGGCAATCGCGGCGGCTCGATCGTCAATATCTCCTCGGTCGCGGGCATCAACGGATTTTCCCGCCAGGCCGCGTATTGCGCGAGCAAAGGCGGCGTGCGCCTGCTGACCAAGGCCTCTGCCGTCGAATGCGCCGAGGCCGGGCTGGGCATTCGCGTCAACTCGATTCATCCCGGCATCATCGACACGCCGATGGCGCGGCAAATCCTCGGCAGCGTGGACGCGGCGCGGCGTCCGGAGATCGAGGCGCGCTGGAAGCAGTTGCATCCGATGGGGCGCCTCGGCAGCGCAATGGACGTCGCGCATTGCATCCTGTTTCTCGCGGGCGACGCCAGCGCCTTCGTGACCGGCACCGAGCTGATCGTGGATGGCGGGCTTACCGCGCGCTGATTTCCGGTCAGATCGGCGAATCCGCCTGGAGGAGCCGCTCCAGGCTTTGCTCGCGGATGCCGTAGAACGCCTTGATTTCGCGGATCTGGGCTTCGATGGCTTCGCGCCCCCCGGCGTGGGCGCGTTTCACCGCAAGGATCATTTTGTTCTTGCTGGTGTGCTCGAGCGAAACGAATTCGAAAATCTTCGCTTCGTACCCTTCCGCCTCGAGCAGCAGCGCGCGCAAGCCGTCGGTCACCATCTCGGCTTCCTGGCCCAGGTGGATGCCATGCTGGAGCATCGGGCGCAACAGCGGCGGACTGTGCAATTGCGGCCGGATTTCCTTGTGGCAGCAAGGTGCGCACATGATGATCGACGCGCCCGCTCTTACGCCGGCGTGGATTGCGTAGTCGGTGGCGGTATCGCAAGCGTGCAGGGCAATCATCACGTCGACAGGTTCCGCCGCGCGGCTGCGGATGTCGCCTTGCTCGAACGACAGGCCGCGCGCGTCCGATCGATCGGCGGCTGCAGTGCAGATCTGCACGAGTTCTTCGCGCAGCTCGACGCCAGTTACATGCGCATCTGTCCCGAGCGTGTTGGCAAGGTAATCGTGAACCGCAAAAGTCAGGTAACCCTTGCCCGAGCCGAAATCCACGACCCGGATCGCTTTCGCCTCTTTCAGTCCTGACGATTCAAGAGCGTGGTCCAGAACCTCGAGAAACTTGTTGATCTGCTTCCACTTGCGCGCCATGGCGGGGACGAGCCGTTGGTGTCCATCCGTGATGCCCAGCGCGGCGAGAAACGGCCTGTCGAGGGCGAGGAAACGCTGCTTTTCCCGATCGTGTTCTTCGGCGGGCGCCGTCGTCCCGGCGCGCCCGGAGCGCAGGCTCCATTTGCCTTTCCTGCTTACCGCGAGCTGGATATCCTGCGCAGTCGTGAGCAGGTGGGCGTTCTCGAAAGCGCTCCCCAAGACCTCCGCAATCGCGGCAATGGCCTCGGCAATCGCAACGTTCTTGGTAACGTCTTTCGTCTTATAGCGATACACGAACGAAAGGCACGGCTCGCCGCGCACCGTGAGCCGGCGGGCGATGACACGCAAAAGATCCGGTTCGGGGCCGTGGTACTTGGCCAGAACGAGTTTGACGAATGCGCCGCTCGCGAGCGATTGCGAGAGCAGTCCGAGAAACTGCTCGCGCTGGCTGTGAGCTGAAGGGTCCGGCTGGCGGGTCGGGGTCATTCTTGATCGTATCCGAAATCAGCCTGTGCAATACTCGCCACCATGACCCCTGCCGCCGCCCTGTCCGAGGCCACGCGAGCGCGCCTTGCCGGCTGCTCGAGCGCGACCCTCTCCACCCAGCTCTTCAAGCGTGGATTGCGCAACCAGGTCATGCAGGGAATTTCGCGGCTTACCCCGAAGGCGCCGCCGCTCGTGGGCGAAGCGTTTACATTGCGGAACATTCCCGCGCGCGAAGACATCGATCATGTGGGTATCCACCAGGACCCCGGGCACCCGCAGAGAAAAGCGATCGAAATCACGCCGCCCGGCTGCGTCCTCGTCATCGACTGCCGCGGGGACGCGCGTTGCGCTTCGGCGGGGGGCATTCTGATCCGCAGGCTGGCCGTGCGGGGCGCAGCCGGCCTGGTCTCCGACGGCGGCTTGCGCGACACGCCGGAGATCGCGGCCGAGCCTTTTCCGGTTTACTGCAAGGCACCGGCGGCTCCGATCAGCCTGACCCACCAGCATGCGGTCGACTTCAACGTGCCCATCGCCTGCGGCGGAGTGGCGGTCTATCCGGGTGACGTCATAGTCGGAGATGCGGAGGCGGTGATCGTCATTCCGCGCCATCTCGCCGACGAGGTGGCAGCGGACGCATTGGCCCAGGAGCAGCTCGAACGGTTCGTCATGCAGGAAATCGTCGCAGGCCGCCCGCTGCCCGGAACGTACCCGCCGGATGAAGCGACGCGCGCGCGGTATGAGGCGTGGAGAAAGGAAAACCGGTGAGCGGCGCTGCGCGCAGCGAAATCGAAGACGCCTGGATCGAGCGCGCGCGCGCTCTCAAACCAGTGCTCGAGTCTGCGGCACCGCGCATCGATGCTGCTTGCGCACTGCCCGCGGATGTCCTCGACGCGTTATTCGAGGCAAGGATGTTCCGCATGCTTCTGCCGCACACTTTCGGTGGCGCCGAGCTCGAGCCGGCCGCCTTTTTTCAGGTCGTCGGCGAAATTGCCGCTGGCGACGCCAGCGCCGCCTGGTGTGTTGCGCAGAGTTCCGGCTGCTCGATGTCGGCTGCCTACATGGAACCGTCCGCAGCGCATAAGGTATTCGGCGATTCCCGGGCGGCGGTGGCCTGGGGTTACTCGATGGGGCCGCAGTGCCGCGCCACGCCGGTAAAAGGCGGATGGCGAGTCAACGGTACCTGGGGCTTCGGCAGCGGCAACCGCCACGCGACCTGGGTCGGCGCGCATTGCCATCGCACCGATGAAAGCGGCGAGCTCATCAAGCATCCTGACGGCCGGCCCCTCGAGCGCACCATGCTTATTCCGCGCTCTGCCGTTACGATCAAGGAAGACAGCTGGAACGTAGTCGGCTTGCGCGGCACCGGCAGCGACACCTACTCGGTCACGGACCTTTTCGTGCCGGGCGAATACTCGGTGGTCGCGCGCGCGACGGCGCGCGACCACCATCTGGCCGAGGGCGCCGAGCCCGAACTCGAACCGGAAAGGCGCGAGAATGGCCCGCTTTACCGGTTTTCGCCGATGAACATTTACGAGGCCGGTTTTTCCGCGGTGGGGCTCGGAGTTGCGCGTGCGACGCTTGACGCATTCATAGCGCTGGCGACGAAAAAAACCCCCTCAGGCACGGGCAATCCTCTACGCGACGACGCCTGGATCCAGACCCGCATCGCCCTGTCGGAGGCGCGGCTCGCGTCGGCAAGCGCGTGGATCGTGGCGATCCTGCGCGATATGGCCCGCCAGTGCGCCGAAGGGCAGCCCGCGTTCGCGGCGCGCGTCAGGCTGCGCCTGGCCTCGACCTACGCGATTCACGAGGCCCGCGAGGTAGTGCACGCTTCCTACGCGGATGCCGGCGCGACCGCGATCTTCGAGGGCAATCCGTTCGAGCGCCGCCTGCGCGACATCAACGCGGTCTCCCAGCAGGTGCAGGCAAATTTCGCCCACCTGCAAAGCGTGGGTCAGTATTACCTCGGCATGAAGCCGGGCCTGCGGTTTATCTGAAGCAACGGCTGATTTTCCTTAAAAGGCAAGTAAATTGCCTCAGTAACGGCTCCTGGCGCAGAGTTTTAGGAAACAATGTTTATAATTGTGCATCCCCTGACGAGGGTCTGAATGTCTATGACCTATCGCGCAGACCTCGCAATCGACGGCCATGCTACGATTTGCAAAAAGAAAGGGGAAGGCAATCCGTGGCCACGTTCTCGGACCGCTACACGCGCAAGCGGGGCATGCAGCGCACTTACGACTACAAGGTGAAGATCACCTCTTCGCGCCGTGCTCACTTGTGGGAGGGCACCATCAAGCACGACGGCAAGCTGAAGGGTTCGCCGTCCGGCCAGGTCGGCTTCAGGGTGCCCGCCGACGTGGTTGAAGCAACGGCCCGGATCCTTATCGAAACCGCGATCGAGGACCTTGCCGGCGTCGTGGAATAAGTGAGCAAGGCCGACGCGAGGGATGGCTTCGATGCATCGGCCCTGAGCTCGCCGGGCGCGATGGAGGAAAGGAGGCCAGCGCTCACTTTATCGGCGAGCGCTGATGCCATTCCGTTGCTTGCTGGTAGGCGTGGCCCGCGGCGAAAAGCGTGGCTTCGTCGAACTGGCGGCCAATGAGCTGTACCGCGGTAGGCATGCCGTTCTTCGTGAACCCGGCCGGAACCGAAAGGCAGGGCAAACCAAGGAAATTTCCCGGCCGTGTGAGCCGGGTAATCGTGTTCATGACCTTCATCATGGTCTCGCCGCCACCCACATCGGTATCGGCGATGGTGGGGGTCTGGAAATTCACCGATGGCACGTGCAGCATGTCGACTCTGCTGAATACCGCCCGCGAGAATTGCTGGAGCGCGATGCCGCGCAGGCGCAGGCTCTCGATATAAGTCGTCGCGGGCACCGAAAGGCCGAGCTCGAGTCTCGCGCGGATCTGGTCTGAATAGTCTTGCGGCCGGGTACGCATCCAGTTCGCGTGCACCGCCGCCGCCTCGGCGGCGATGATCAGTACCGCGGCGTAACTCCAAGGCTCCATGTCGGGCAGATCGACCTCGACGATTTCGGCCCCCAGTTTCGCGTACGTCTCCAGGCTCGCCCGCACCAGGGCCTCGATCTCGGGATCCATGTGGTCGTGGAAATAGCGCTTCGCGGTGCCGATGCGCATGCCTCGCATCACATCCTTGGGCGGGCGCGCAAGCTGAGCCATGTAATCCGGCACCGGATGCGCGCTTGCGGTCGGATCCAGCGGATCGGCCCCGGCAATCGCACCCATGATGAGCGCGCAGTCCTCCACCGTCCGCGCCAGCGGCCCGACGGTGTCCATCGAGAACGAGAGCGGCATCGCGCCGTGGCGCGACACGCGGCTCCAGGTCGGCTTGATCCCTGACAGGCCGCAGAAAGTCGCCGGTGCGCGGATCGAGCCGCCGGTATCCGAGCCCAGCGCCGCGAAGGCCGCGCGCGCAGCGACTGCGGAGCCAGAACCCGAAGACGATCCGCCGGTGATGCATTCCGGATTCCACGGATTGCGGCAGTGCCCCAGATGGTAGTTATGCCCGGTGGGGCCGTAGGCGAACTCGGCCATGCTGAGCACGCCGAACTGGATCGACCCGGCCGCGTCGAGCCGCTTGAGCGCGGTCGAGGTCGATGGCGCGGGCATGTCGCGCTTGATCTTCGAGCCGCAGGACGACGGCA
Organism: Pseudomonadota bacterium; assembly: GCA_031380765.1. GTDB lineage: Bacteria > Pseudomonadota > Gammaproteobacteria > Burkholderiales > SG8-39 > SZAS-79. Next base: position 8,268 of record JANMXB010000361.1, read on the forward strand.
CCCCCTCGCGGTAATACATGTCCTTGTGGGCCATCGGCACGCCGTGGAGCGGGCCGCGCACGAAGCCGCGCGCAAGCTCGGCATCGGCCAGGCGCGCCGCGGCAAGCGCCTCGTCCGTGTCCACGCGCACGAAGCAGTTGAGCGCCTTTTGCACGCTGGCGGCGCGCGCAAGCACGGCTTGCATTGCGGCCAGACAGGTGACTTTCCTGGCACGGATCGCGCGCGCTAGGCCCGCGCAGGAGAGTTCCAGCAGCTCGCTTTCCTTCATGGCGCTTCCTCGGCGCTGACTTTGAGGTAAGTCGCGGGCTCGGTTTCGAAAGCGAGCGCGGCAAACGCCTTGTTCGCTCCGCTGACCTGCAAGTTGAGCGTATCGGCAATGCTCGCCGCGCGCGCGGGATCGGCAGCGACGCCGACCAGCGCGAGTAGCGCGGTGGCGGATTCGGGGGTGTACTTGCCAGTCATAGGATCTCCTTCAATGTCGTTATGGAGCCCGCGCCGCCGGAAGTGCTCTGTTGTGGCCTGAGCGGGGATTCATCATAAGGCAGGCGACATGATGCGCCTCCCCGGGTCCCTGCGCAGGCGGACCCGCGCCCGGACTTCGGGCTACAGCGGGGCAGCCGTTTGCGGTAAACTCGCAAACGCCTGTGACGGAAAAACCCCTGTGACGGAATATTTTTCGGAGTTTTCATGCAGCCCCTCAAGGTAAACGGCGAGCGGCTCTGGCAGTCGCTCATGGACCTCGCCAGCATCGGCGCGACCCCGAAGGGGGGCGTCAAGCGCATCACGCTCACCGACCTCGACCGGCAGGGCCGCGACCGGTTCATCGCATGGTGCAAGGCCGCGGGCATGGCGATCCGCATCGACGCGATCGGCAACATCTTTGCGCGCCGTCCCGGCACCGACAATTCGCTCCCTCCGGTCATGACCGGCAGCCATCTCGATACCCAGCCCTCGGGCGGCAAGTTCGACGGGGCCTACGGGGTGCTCGCCGGTCTCGAGGTCGTGCGCCGCCTGAACGAACTGGGCATCCAGAC
>JANMXB010000368.1:0-3246 GCA_031380765.1 Pseudomonadota bacterium
GACATGGGCTGGGTGATCGGCGCGCACGGTTCCCTTTACGCCAAGGAGTACGGCTGGAACGAGGACTTCGAGGCACTGGTTGCGGAAATCGCAGTTCAGTTCATCCGCAAGTTCGACCCGGAAAGGGAGCGCTGCTGGATCGCCGAGATGGATGGCGAGCCGGTTGGCTCGGTATTTCTCGTCCAGCAATCGAAGACCGTGGCTAAGCTGCGTCTTCTGATCATCGACCCGAAAGCGCGCGGCCATGGTCTGGGCAACCGGCTGGTCGGCGAATGCATTGCTCACGCAAGGAAGCTGGGCTACCGCAAACTCACGCTATGGACGCAAGACACTTTGCTTGCGGCGCGGCATATCTACAGAGAGGCGGGTTTCAAGCTGGTCACGACCGAACCTCATTGCAGCTTCGGCGTCGATCTCGTCGGGGAATACTGGGAGCTGAGACTGTAGCGGCGCTCAGCGCGCCTCGAACGAAAACAGCCAGTAGTACTCCAGCGGCACATAGCGGCCATTGACGCCGAATTCCGCGATCCGGTCCAGGAGCTGTTCTTCGGTCGGGAAATTCTTCAGCACCGCGTGCTTTTCTCCGTTCAGGAGCTTCCTTTCCTGCCAGGTATTGCCTTCCTCGTCGGTGCGCGAAATCGGCGTGCTGTTGCCCTCGACGTACAGGTTGTCCATGAGCACCACCACTGCGCCGGGCGCAAGGCAGCGGCGTAGCGATTCGAGGAACGGGCGGATTTCGGAATGACGCAGGTGGGACCACCAGAACCCGGCGTAAGCGCCGTCGAACGGACCCTCGGCCGCGGGCAGGTTGTAGGCGTCGGCGATCGCAAACCGGACTTTCTCCTCCGGCAGTTTCTTGCTGCGCGCGACTGCCAGGGTTTCTTCGGTGAGGTCGGTGGCGAGGATATGGCGGGCCGTGCGCGCCATGTGCTGCGTCCAGTATCCGGTCCCGCAGGCGACTTCGAGCACATTCCGGCCGCTCAGGGCGGCGGGGATCCGCTCTTCGAGGATGCGCAAGTCCGTTTGGCGCTCGGGCTTGGCGAAGATGCGTTCGTATTCGCGCGCCCGGTCGGCGTAGTACGCCTTCATTGCGGGATCGGCGTGGGTCATGCCGCAATTGTCTCGCGTCTTGCCGAAGCCGGCTGCACATGCAGGTGGCATGCGATGGCGCGGTCGGCGGCAATGTGCGTCAGCACTGGATCCTCGGTTTTGCATACGTCCATGGCCATCGGGCAACGCGTATGGAAGCGGCAGCCCGAAGGGGGATTGAGCGCGCTCGGCACTTCCCCCACCACGATGGTGCGCTTGCGCGTCGCCTCGACGCTCGCGTCGGCGACGGGCACGGCCGACAGCAGCGCAAGGGTGTAGGGATGCAGCGGGTTGCGGTACAGCTCGTCGCGCTGTGCGATCTCGACGATGCGTCCGAGGTACATCACCGCCACGCGGTCGCTGATGTGGCGAACAACGGCCAGGTCGTGGGCGATGAAGAGGTAGGTGAGTCCCAGGCGCTGCTGGATTTCCATGAACAGGTTGATCACCTGCGCCTGGATCGACACGTCGAGCGCCGAAACCGGCTCGTCGCACACGATGAGGCTGGGGTCGAGGGCGAGCGCCCGGGCGATCCCTATCCTCTGGCGCTGGCCGCCGGAGAACTCGTGCGGGTAGCGGCTTGCCATGTCCGGCAGCAACCCGACCATCGCAAGCAGGGACGCTACTCTCTCCTTGTACGCAACGCGGTTCTCCGCCAGGCCATGCACCTCCAGCGGCTCGCCCACGATATCGCGGACCTTCATGCGCGGGTTGAGGGACCCGTAGGGGTCCTGGTAGACCATCTGCATGCGCCGGCGCAGCTTGCGCATGTGCTCCTGGTCGTGGCCCGCGATGTCTTCGCCCTCGAACACGATGCGGCCCGCAGTGGGCTTGAGCATGCGGATCACCGCCAGGCCGGTGGTCGATTTTCCGCATCCGCTTTCGCCAACCAGCCCGAGGGTTTCGCCGCGCTTGAGCGCGAACGAAACGCCGTCGACGGCCTTGACCGTGGCAACTTGTTTCTGGATGACGATGCCGCGCATCACGGGGAAATGCACGCTGAGGTTCTCGACCCGCAGGAGCTCTTCTGAATCGGGGCTAGAGGTCGACATGGCAGGCCTTGAAGTGCAGATCCCCTGTCCGCAGGAGCCGCGGGCGGTCCGTCAGGCAGCGCTCTTCGGCGTGCTTGCAGCGCGGCGCGAACGCGCATCCGGTCGCAAGCGCGGCCAGGTCTGGCGGCTGCCCCTCGATCGGCACCAGCGGGATCCCCGCGTCCCCGTCCAGCCTGGGCACCGAAGCCATCAGGCCGCGCGTATACGGATGCTGCGGGCGCGCATAGAGCTCGCGCGCGGGCGCAGTCTCGACGATGCGTCCCGCGTACATTACGGCCACTCGGTCCGCGTAACGCGCCACCACGCCGAGGTCGTGCGTGATCAGGATCAGGGCCGACTGCGTTTCGCGCGTGAGCTCTTTGAGAAGGTCGAGGATCTGGGCCTGCACCGTGACATCGAGCGCGGTGGTCGGCTCATCCGCAATAATGAGCCTGGGCTTGCACGCCAGCGCCATGGCGATCATTACGCGCTGGCGCATGCCGCCCGAATACTGGTGCGGATACGAGCCCAGCCGAGCTGCCGCATCCGGGATGCGCACGCGCCCGATGAGTTCCCTGGCCTGGGCAAGCGCCGCCGACCAGGCCGTTCCCCGGTGCACGTTGATCGGCTCGGCCACCTGCATACCCACCGTAAGCGCCGGGTTGAGCGAGGACATCGGCTCCTGGAAGATCATTGCGATCTTGTCGCCGCGGATCGCGCGGATGCCGGCGTCGTCCACCTTGAGCAGGTCGCGGCCTTCGAACAACACCTCGCCGCTCTCGATCCTGCCCGGAGGGTTGGGGATCAGGCGCAGGATCGAAAGCGCGGTGACGCTCTTCCCGGATCCGGACTCGCCCACGATCGCCAGCGTCTCGCCGGGGGCAACCTCGAACGACACGTCGTCTACCGCGGTGACCGTGCCGAGCTCGGTGCGAAAACGCGTGGTGAGGTTGCGGACCTGGAGGAGCGGCTCGGCCATTCGGCTCAGTACCCCATCTTCTTCTTCAGCTCCTGGTCCACCCAGATGCGCGCGTAGATCGGGCCGGGCCGCATCGCACCGACGCGCAGCTCGCCGCCGTAGTTTTTCACCCAGGGCCACCAGGCCGTGAAGTTGTACGCCGTGGGC
>JANMXB010000376.1:0-3945 GCA_031380765.1 Pseudomonadota bacterium
CTCCTCCGGGGTCACTATCGCCATCACGTACGAGCTTCGCGTTGGCACGTCCATCTGCGAAAGCGCGCTCCTGATGAACAGGAGGACGATGACCCAGTCGAGGCTGGTCACGAACGGGATCAGCACGAGGCACAGGTTGGCAGGGATGTGGGTGAACACCATCGTATTCACGAGCCCGAAGCGATCGGCGATCCTCACGGCGGCAAGGAACGACAGCGCCGACAGCAGCCCCGTCCAGAAGAAAATCACACCCGCCGCAGTGAGCGACATGTCGAATCGCTGGAAGAGCCAGAGCGCGATCATCGACTGCACTACGAAGCCGCCGCCGAAAGCATCGAGGCTGAAGAGCGCCGCGAGCGTGTAGACGACCTTCTTCGACTTGCCCAGCGGCGCCGCCGGCTTCTGCGCCTCGGCCTCGAGCGCCTTCGGCAGGCCGCGATAGACCAGCGCGGCGCAGCCGGCCAGCAGCGCGTAGAGCACGAACATCGCCTGCATCGCGCCAAGCGGCGAGAAGCGGCCGGTTTCGGCGAGCAGGCCCGGCAGGCCGACCGCGAGCGAGCCGAACGCCGCCACCAGAGACCCGACGAGGCTGTAGCGCGCGAAGGTCGCCGTGCGGTTTTTCGCCTCGACCACGCGCGCCATCACCGCATGCTCGAGCGGCAGGAAGACGCTCACGTCGCCGCTCGAAGGGTTCAGCGTTCCGACCAGCGCCACCAGCAGGAGCGGCCAGAAGCCGGTCAGCGTGGCGAAGCCCAGGCCGGTCGCGGCCATGACCGCGGTGGCCGACAGCAGCAAAGTGCGGTAGTGGAAGCGATAGGCCTGCAGTCCCACCACCAGCGTGACCAGGCCCGAGCCCAGCAGCGTCGTCGTTGCAACAATGCCAACCTGCAAGGGCGTGAAGCCGAGCTCGAGCAGGTACAGCGGCAGAAGCAGGCTGACGAACCCGTCGGCAAAGGCTCTCAGGCCTCTCGCAACCAACAGGCGGTTGACGTCGGAAGGGCTATTCAAATCCGGGCCCGGGGTCTCGTGGCATGAGCGCCTCAGCCAGCCTGCCCGCAAGCCCTGGCGGATGAAACGCTGAGCGCAGGCTCGCGCGCGACCCGCAGTTGCGGATCGATGCGCCAGACCGAGCCGTCGAGTGCGGCGACTCCGTAGTACGCCCCGCGCGAGCTCGAATAGGTCAGCCCGGTAAAGCCGAACTCCCTGCCGGTCCCCGGCTCCACTGCGATCTCGTGCCGCGAAATCGCGAGGGACTCCGGGTCGACCCGCCACAGCGTGGCCATCACGTTGCTCGTAATCACGACTTCGCCTTTGGGACCCAACGCGAAATCCGGTGCGCAGGCGTAGGGCTCGTGAACCCAGGTCCATCCCGGAATCTCGAAATGCGCGAGCTTGCGCCGCTGCAAGGATTCATAGACATCCATGCCATCCCTCGTAAGAACCCAGAGCCGGCCACGTGCCGGATCGTTGCGTTGCCGGATTATGCTGCCCGACACGATCGGCGTCGCGCCGCCTTCGCGCAACCCCGCCAGTGTTCCTCCGGATTCACACGCCTGCAGGCTGGCGACCATCGCCAGCGTGGCCAGGACTTTCACTCCAATTTGCTTGCCGTTCCTTGCATTCATGAGCTGCTCCGTTCAAGAAAGGAGCAGTGCTTGGGACGAAATCGTCCTTGGGGACCGGGTGCCTGCTGTTCGACCCGGCCAGGCTGCGCCGCCGCGTTTCGGCGGCCAGCCTGCGACATGCTTCCAACGTTACGTAAACATCTTTACCGGGGCGCCGGCCGCTCGCCATCCGGAATGGCCGACCTTCATGTAGGTCGCGTCGAACCCGGCTTCGCGCAGGGTGATCGCGGTCTTGCAGCCGACGTGGAAGCCGTAGGCGCAGTACACGACCACCGGTTCGGACTTCGAGAGCTCGCCCATCCACTCCTGCACGCGCTCGGGGTCGCGCCAGGTGGCGCCGTCGGCGATGTCCTGCTGGCGCGAAACGAAATGCCGCGGCCGCGCGTCGATGAGCTGCACCGGCTTGCCGCTCTTCATCATCTCGCGCACCTCCTCCACGCCCACGCCCGGCAGGTCGCCGAACTCCTTTTGCACCAACGGGCGGGGCGGGGCGACCTGCATCGCGTCCTCGAGCCGGCCTTCCACCAGGCTCCAGTCGAGGTTGCGGAAGTAGGTGTCGACGTAGGCGGCGACGTTCGCGCCGAAGTCGATGTGGTACGCATGCTCGAACATGTCGATCGCGAGGATCGGAATCGCGCCGGCGATCGTCTGGCTGTGTTCGGAGGCGTACTGGTTCATCAGGCGAGCGTCACGCGGCACCCAGGAGAGCACCACCCAGCCCGAGCCGCCACCGAGCGCAAGCGCCATGGCGCGGGCCTCGGCCTTCCATTTCTGGTACGAGCCGAAATCGCGCTCGAGGGCTGTCTTCATGCCCGGCGTGACCTGTCCCTCGCCGCCCAGGCAGGAGAAGTAGAGCTCGTGCAGCAGCGTGGAGTTGAGCGCAGTCAATTCGTCGCGCTTGAGACCGGCTACGACGTGGCCCGGCGCCGTGTTGAAGTCGAGCGATTCGAGCTGCTCGGTGATCGCATTCAGGCGACGAAGCGCGCCGCCGTAGTTGTTCTCGTAGTGGCTCTCGATCAGCTTGAGCGAAAGGTTGCTCAGGGTCCAGGGGCGGCAGAAGATCTGCTTCACTTGGTAGCGCATGGTTCTCTCCTTTGGGGGCTTGGATTGGTCGGACGGCGAAAGCGCTCGCTCACGGCGAGGGCGTGTTCCAGCACTGCGTTCTGAAACTGGGGGTGACGTGATCCCGGTACCCATGACGACTCCTTCCACTTGGGGATGAGGAGCAGCGCTTGGGACGGGACTCGTCCTGGCCATACCGGGTGCCTGCGTCGACCCGGCCAGGGCTGGCGCCGCGTCATTCCAAACCCGCGGCCCCCGGCACCTGCATGAGGAAGCAAGGTACGCGCGGCTTTCGGGCTTGTCAACAAATTATTGTGTCTATGTCACATCGTTGTGATATATATAACAAACATCATGACCTTCGACTCGCTCATTCTCAGCCTCCCGACACGCAACTCGACGATGCGCATGCGTGTCTGGCGCGCGCTCAAGGAGACCGGCTGCGGCGTATTGCGGGACGGCCTCTACGTGCTCCCGTCAGGCTCGGCGGGCAGCGGCACCCTGGCGGGGCTGGAAGCCGAAATCCGCTCGGCGGGCGGCTTCGCCATGACCGTCGAGCTCAAGGTGCGCACCGCCGCGCAGCTCGATGAGGTGAGGAAGCTGTTCGACCGCAGCGTCGAATACGGCACGCTGGTGCAGAAAATCAACGCGACGAAAACCGCGGTGCCGCGCCTGGGCGCTCGCAGGGGACAAACTGCGATCGACCGGTTGGAGCGCTCGTTCGGCAGGCTCGCGGACATCGATTTCTTTCCGGGGCAGGGCAAGGTGCAGGCGGCCGAGGCCCTGACCTTGCTCAAGCGAAGCTTCCACGCCTCGTATACCGGCGGCGAGCCGCGCGCCTCGCACAAGCGCCTGCGCCCGCTCACTCGGGCGAGATACGCAAAGCGCACCTGGGCGACCAGAAAGAGCCTCTGGATCGACCGCATGGCCAGCGCGTGGCTGATCAAGCGCTTCATCGACAAGGACGCGAAATTCCTCTGGTTGGATAAGCCGAAGGATTGCCCGAAGAAGGCCGTGGGCTTCGACTTCGACGGCGCCGAATTCACGCACGTCGACAACCGCGTGACCTTCGAGGTCCTGTTGGCGAGCTTCGGGCTGGACAGCGACCCCGGCCTCGCGACCATCGGCGCCGCGGTGCACTTCCTCGACGTGGGCGGGATCCCGGTCGCCGATGCCAAGGGCCTGGAAACCGTCCTCAGGGGGGCGAAGGAGAAGGCGCGCAACGACGACGCGCTGCTCGCCGACGCGCTTCGCATAC
>JANMXB010000407.1:0-9669 GCA_031380765.1 Pseudomonadota bacterium
AGCAGTACGCGCGCTTCCGCGACAAGGACCCGGACTTCGACTTCGAGGGCGGCGAGACGCTGCGCGGCTTCAACGATCGCTCGCTCAAGGTCGTGGCCGACATCATCGGGCGCCATGCGGGGGAGCAGATCCTCGTCTTCACGCACGGCGGGGTGCTCGAAATGGTGTATCGCCATGCGCGCGCCGTGGGCCTTTCGTCGCCGCGCGATTTCGAGATCCCGAATGCCGGCATCAACTGGTTCGAGGTGACGCCGGATCAGTGGACGGTCTGGTCGTGGGCGGAGGTGGCCCACCTCGAGGCGGCGCTGGACGACTTGAGGGACTGACTGCGGGATCAACTGCGGGAGAAAATCCATGGCAAAGCACAAAGACTACCTTCCGCACGGCGTCATTCCCGCAGTGCTGCTGCCGTTCTTCGAGGACCTGTCGATCGACGAGGCGTCGTACCGCGCGCACTTGCGTGATGTGACTGCCACCGAGGGTATTTCAGCAATCACCATCAACGCGCATTCCACCGAAGCCGCGTCCTGCACCTTCGAGGAACAGAAGCGCGTGCTCGGGATTACCCAGGACGAGGTTGGGGTGCGCGTGCCGATCGTCAACGGCGTCTATGCCGACGGCAGCCTCGAAGGCGAGCGGCTCGCGCGAATGGCCGCCGAAGGGGGCGCTTCGGCGCTGCTCGTGTTTCCGCCCGGTCCGTTCACGATGGGCCACCGCCCCGAAATGGTGGTCGAGCATTTCAGGCGCATTGCCGATGCGAGCGGCCTGCCGCTCATCGCCTTCCAGTATCCGCTCGCCGGCGGCCAGGGCTATCCGCTGCCGACATTGCTGCGCCTCATTGAGGCCGTGCCTTCGGTGCGCGCGATCAAGGACTGGTGCAACAACCCGGTGCTGCACGAGCGCCAGATCCGCGTGCTGCAGTCGCTGCAGCCCGCGGTCAATGTGCTCACGACGCACAGTGCGTGGCTGTTCAGTTCACTAGTGCTCGGGTGCAACGGGCTGCTGTCGGGGAGCGGTTCGGTGATCGCGCCCCTGCAGGCGCAGCTCTTCCGCGCGGTGCAGGCAAACGACCTTGCGACCGCACGCAAGCTGCACGACCGCATTTCGGCCACCGCCGATGTGTTCTACGCCGATCCGCCGGTGGACATGCACAACCGCATGAAAGAAGCTCTGGTGCTGCTGGGCAAGCTGCCGCGCGCCGTGGTGCGCCCGCCGCTGGTGAAAATTCCGGAGGCCGAAGTCGAGCGCATCCGCCAGGCGCTCATCCGCGCCGGATTGATGCCCGCCGACGGCCGTCGTCTTAAAGCGGCAGCGGGTTAACGGCCTTTGTAGACCGGCTCGCGCTTTTCCACGAAAGCGCGCAGCGCCTCGCGCGAATCGTCCGAATCCTTGAGGCCGCACATGGTCTCGACCACGCTTTCCATCGAGCGCCGGTAGTCGAGGTCGTTGGCGCGCATGAAGGCATCTCGAAGCAGCTTCATCGCCAGCGGCGATTTCTTCGCCAGGCGCCGCGCGAGCGCTCGCGCACGGGGCATCACCTCGGCGCGCGGCACGACCTCGTTGATCACGCCGAGCTTCTGCATTTCGGCCGCGCTCACGATGTCGCCGGTGAACAGGAGCTGCGCCGCACGGTGCCGGCCGGCCTGGCGCGGCAGGTGCACGAGGTGCATTGCGGGAAGCAGGCCGACGTCGATTTCGGGGTAGCCCCACTTGCCTTCCTCGGCGGCGACGATCATGTCGCACGACACGGCCCAGGTGACGCCGGCCGCGCGCGCATGGCCGTTGACCGCGGCGATCACCGGCTTGCCCAGGCGATAGAGCGCCTCGTGCATCTCGTAGTAGAAGACCTCGATGAATCTGCGCAATGCCTGGCCGTCGAACTCGAGGGCCAGCTTCAGGTCGACGCCGGCCGAGAACACGGTGGGCAGGGCGCTCGTGAGGATCACCGCCCGGGCGGTGTCATCAGCCTTCGCGCGGTTGTACGCGTCGATGACTTCCCGCGCGAGCTGGTGGTCGATGGCGTTCACCGGCGCGCGGTTCATGGTGATCTCCGCGACATTCTCGATGACGCGGTATTTGACGAGCTGTGCCATTTTGGTGGTGCTCCTTAGTGGGGGTTACCAGATCGTGTTGAGGCTTTTCAGCTTGCGCAGTTTTGCGTCGGACGTAACCAGCGCAGCGCGGTGAAAAATTGCGGTCGCAGCGATCAGGCGGTCCGCCGGGTCGCCGTGGGAAAACTCGTCGGACTGCGAAAGCAGTGCGATTTCCGCGGTGATGGGCAGCACCGCTATCCTGCGCGCGCAGATCAGGTCTTCGAGGAACTGGCGCGCATCCATGCCGGGGTCGAATCGCTTTCTGGCGATCAGCATCGCGATCTCCCACAGACTGATGGCGCAAATTGCGACTTCCCGGTTGGCCGCGGCCTGACTGACCGACCTTCGCGCACGGGCCGTAAGGCGCGCCGGGTCTAGCGCGTCGAATACGGCGACGTGCGTGTCAAGAACGATCAAGCTCGGCGTTCCATGCCTTGCCACTGGGACTGACGATATCCCCGATGCGGCATCGGGCGCGCGCTGCGGCCAGCCGGTTCCGGGCCTGGACCTGCGCATCCTGTCCGGCCACGATTCGCGCAATGACCCTGCCGTGCGAGGTGACCTCGATCTCCCTGCCTTTGCCGGCCTCGCTGAGATAGGCCGGGAGGTTCTGGCGCAATTCGGTGACGTTGACTTTTGCCATGCGCTGATCCGGTTTGTACAGAATAATTGTACATAATCTTCGCTGCTGGGTAAATGCCCGCGTTGCTACATCCTGTTACGAAGACGCGACCCGGAAGGACTGCGCCGAAGCCGCCCGGCACCTGAGCGGCCGCTAGAGCTTCACGCCGGCCGCGTGCAGGATGCCGCGCACGCGCTCGCGTTGCGCGTCCGAAATGGTGAGCCGCTCGGCGAAGTCATTGCCCAGCGGCTTGGTCGCGTCGATGCCCATCTTGGTGACGGTGAAGGTCTCCGGGTCCGAAGTCGGGTCCAGGATCGCGCCCTTGGCCCCGGGAATGAATACGATGTCCTTCTCGGCCTTGACGCGCGTGGCCACTGCCCACATCACGTCGTTCATGTCGAAGATGTCGACGTCCTCGTCCACGACGATGATGTACTTGGTGTAGAACTCCGTCCCGAGCGCGGCCATGATCGCCTGCTGCGGCTCGCCCTGCGAGGATTTCTTCATCTTGATGATCGCGAGGAAAGCTCCGCAGGTCCGGTGCGGCACGTGCACGGCGATGACGTTGGGCAGGTTGCGGCGCAGGGTGTTGAGGATCTCGCCTTCGCGCGTCACGCACGAAACGAGGATGTGATCCTGTGACATTCCGGAGGCGACCGAGTGGTACATCGCGTCTTGCCTCATGCGGATTCGTTGCGCGACGAAAACGTTCTGCGTGCTGCGGTAGGAAGCGTAGCCGGTGAACTCGCTGAACGGGCCTTCGGGCTCGTGGACGTTGGCGAGGATTTCGCCTTCGATGATGATTTCCGCGCCGGCCGGCGCCTCCAGGTCCTGCACGCCGGTCTTGGCGAGGCGATACGGCTCGCCGAACAGGCCGCCGATGATCTCGAACTTGCGTACGTGCGGCGGATAGGCGAAGACCATCGAGCCCATGTAGTGCAGCGGATGGATGCCCAGCGTGATCACCGCCGGCAGCGGCTCGCCTTTTTGCTCGGCGCGCTTGTGGAACTCGTACATGCGCCGGCGCGAATGCAGCGACACGCCAAGACGATTCTTCCCCGTCACCATGAAACGATGGAATCCCGTGGTATCGACGCCGGTGAGCGGGTCGCGCGCCGTGAGCTGCCCCGCGGTGACGTACGGCGCGGCATCGACCGAGAAGTGGGTGGGGATTGGCAGTTTCGCAAAGTCGACCTGGTCCCCCTCGATCGTCACCTGCCGCCACGGCGCCTCTTTGACGGTTTCGCATGGAATGTATTTCTGCACCCGCTCGCGAAACGCGCTGGGCAAATCCGCCTGCGCCACGCCAAGGCAGGCGGCGAGCAGCTTGCGGCTGCCGGCGATGTTGGTAACCACTGGCATCTTGTGGCCCTCGACATTCTCGTAGACCACCACCGGGCTCTTTCCCGCGTGCTCGAGCTCGAAGACGAGCGAAGTCATGTCGAGATGCGTGCGCACCGGCACCTTGATGCGCAGGAGCTCCTCCGGGTAGTCGCGCTCCACCATCGCGAGGAACCCGCGCAGGCTCTGGCTCTCGTTCATGCCGTCTCCGTAGTTGTCGTGGTGCGGACCGCGTTACTCGGCCTTGATGCCGGCTTCCTTGACGATCTTCGACCAGCGCTGGATGTCGTGCAAGATGGTGGCGCGAAACTGCTCGGGCGTGTCGCCCAGGGGCTCCGAGCCGATTTCGAACATCTTGTCGCGGAAAGGCTGCTCGCGCGCAATGCGCTGTACCGTTTCCGAAAGCCTGGCGATGATCTCGGGCGGCGTCTTTCCCGGCGCGACCAGCCCGTTCCATGGCGCGACGTCGAAGCCCGGCAGTCCGGATTCTGCGACTGTCGGAAGGTCGGGCACCTGCGGCACGCGGCGAGAAGTGGTGACGGCCAATCCCCGCAGCTTGCCCCCCTTCACTTGCGGCAGCGCGTCGGAGAGGTTGGCGAACATGAGCTGGAGGTCGCCCGCGAGCAGCGCCGCAATCGCAGGCGGGCCGCCCTTGAACGCAACGTGGACGAGCTTCACGCCGGCCATGCTGCTGAAGACTTCGCCCGACAGGTGGGTCGTCGCGCCGATGCCCGAGGAGCCGAAGTTGAGCTTGCCCGGGTTGGCTTTCGCATAGGCGATCAGCTCCGGCACCGACTTGACTGGCAGGGACGGGTTGACCATCAGCAGCAGCGCGTTGACCGCGACGTTGCTCACCGGCGCGAGGTCGGTGACGGGATCGAAGCCCACCGACTTGAGCAGAAACGGCGACACGGTGTGCGGTCCCAGCGAGGACATCAGCAGCGTGTAGCCGTCGGGCGGCGCCTTCGCGATGAAGTCGGTTGCGACCACGCCGCCCGCACCTGGCTTGTTCTCGACCAGCACGGGCTGGCCGAGCAGGTCCTGCATGCGCGCCGCGGTGACTCGCGCGACGACATCTGTGTTGCCGCCCGGCGCGAAGCCGACGAGGATGCGGATCGGCTTCGCGGGGAACGGCTGGGAAGATGCTTCGAAACAGATCGCCGCGGCGACCAACAGGAAGGTCTTTGCAAGCGCATGCGGCATTAAGGAATCCTCTGGGCGAACGCGTGGGCGGGCAGCTGCCCGCAACGCACGCAGGATCCTAGCAAGCCCTATGCCATCGATCTACTCCCGCAGCCATCCCGGCTCATGCCGCCAGGCGCATCGGCGCGATGAGGCCTGCGATGTCTTCGTGCGCTTCCGCAATGCTTGCCGACTTGCTCTGCTCGCTGATCGCCAGCCCCTCGGCGTAGACGAACTCCACGTCGGTGATGCCGAGGAAGGCGAGGAGATCCCGCACGTAGCTGGTCTGCGTGTCCTTCGGCGTGCCTTTGTACAACCCTCCGCGCGCGGCGAACACATAGGCTTTCTTTCCGGTCAGCAAGCCCACGGGGCCTTCCGCGGTGTAGCGGAAGGTCGAACCGGAACGCCCGATCTGGTCGAAATAGGCCTTGAGCGTGGAGGGCAGCCCGAAGTTGTACAGCGGCAGCCCGAGCACGATCACGTCCGCGGCCTTGAGCTCGGCGATCAGCGTGTCGGAATACGCCGCCGCAGCCTGTTGCTCCGTAGTGCGCTCTTCAGGCTTGGCGAGAAAAGCGCCGAAGCCCGCGGCGTCCAGGTGCGGCACCGGATCCTTGGCGAGGTCGCGCACGGTCACTTTCGCGCCGGGGTTGCCCTCGCGCCAGGCTGTCACGAACCGCTGCGCGAGCTGGCTGGACTGCCCGCGGTCGGAGAAGATGCTGGTGTTGATCTGCAGAAGGTTTCTCATGGTGGTTCCTCAGTGGTCTCGGTGATTAATGGGTGGTGGCCGGAATGCGGCCGAGCTTGCCGTCCTGGTAATCGGCGAGCGCCTGGCGGATTTCCTGCTGCGTGTTCATTACGAAGGGGCCATAGCCGACCACGGGCTCGTCGATCGGCTCGCCGTCGAGCACGAGAATCGTGGTGTCGCTTGCGGCCTTGACGCTCACGGTCTCGCCGTCGCGCCCGAAAAGCACGAGCTCCGCCTCGGTCGCGGCCTCAGTCCCGTTCACCAGGGCTTTGCCCTTGAGAACGAACAGCGCGGTCGTGTGGCCCGCAGGCAGGCGCAGGTCCGCCGCGGCCCCGGCAGGCAGCCGCAGGTCCCACAGGTTGATCGGCGTGAATGTCTTCGCCGGACCCTTGTGCCCTTCGTATTCGCCGGCAATGACGCGCACGCGTCCGCCACCGGGCAACTCCACCGCCGGAATCGCCGCGTCGGCCAGCTCCTGGTAGCGTGGCGCAGTCATCTTCGATTTGGCCGGCAGGTTCACCCATAGCTGCACCAGCTCGAAGTTGCCTCCGCGATTCGAGAGCTCGCTGCCGTGCATTTCCTTGTGCAGGATGCCCGCGCCGGCGGTCATCCATTGCACGTCGCCAGGACCGATGCGGCCACGGTTGCCGGCCGAGTCTTCGTGCTCGACTTCGCCTTCGTAGGCGATGCTGACCGTTTCGAACCCGCGGTGCGGATGCCAGTCGACGCCACGCGGCACCGGGCTCGGATCGAACTTCACCGGACCGGCGTAGTCGAGCAAGAGGAAGGGGCTCAGGCCGGCGTTCTGGTAGCTGAACACCGTGCGCACCGGGAAACCGTCGCCCACCCAGTGGGACTCGGTGCTGCGCTGTATGCGGCTGATGCTTTTCATGGTGCTTCTCCTTGTCTGTGTGACTTGCACGGCGTCATTGAATCATTTACTAATTAGATAAAAAAGCGTAAAATTTCGGCTATTATTATCTAATTAATAGATATGTCTACCAATCCCCATATCACTCTTGAGCAATGGCGCGCTCTGATCCATGTGGTCGATGCCGGCGGTTACGCCCAGGCGGCAGAGCGCATGCACAAGACCCAGTCGGCGGTCAGCTACGCGGTGCAGAAGATGGAGTCGGTGCTTGGCGTGAAGGTGTTCAAGGTCAAGGGGCGCAAGGCGGTGCTGACGCCGACCGGGGCGCTTCTATATCGCCGCGCACGCTACCTGATCGACGAGGCCGGGAACCTCGAACAGGCGGCGAAGAAGCTCTCGGCGGGATGGGAAGCCGAGATCCGCATCGTGGTGGAAGTGATCTTTCCCACCTTCGTTCTGCTGCGCAGCCTCGACCTCCTGGGCGAGGAAAGCCCTCACACGCGCATCGAGGCCGTCGAGTCCGTCATCAGCGGCACCTCCGAGGCTTTGCTTCAAGGGCAGACCGACCTCGCGATTGCCGCCACCATTCCACAGGGGTTTCTCGGCGACGCGCTGATGCGGTTGCGTTTCATTCCCGTGGCGCATCCCGGCCATCCCCTGCATCGCCTCGGGCGCAAACTCACGATTGAGGATCTGCGCATGCATCGCCAGCTCGTCGTTCGCGAAACCGGCGCTCAGCGCAGCACGCGGCCGTCCGTTGAGTCCACCCAGCGCTGGACCGTGAGCAACATGGCGACCTCGATCGAGGCTGCGCGCTCGGGCTATGGCTATGCCTGGCTGCCGGAAGAGAAATTGCGCGACCAAATCGGGGCGGGGACCCTGAAGCAGTTGCCGTTGCGTGAAGGAGGCGAGCGCTTCGCCGAGCTCTATCTCGTCTTTGCCGACCGTGACCATGCCGGGCCGGGAACCGTGCGCCTGGCGCAAATCATCGGGGAGCAGGTGGCGAAGGAATGCACGAATCAAGGTCTCACTACATAACCGCGCGACGGCCTCGCGCCTAGATTTTCCCCGCCGCCTGCTCGCGCAGCACCCGTTTGAGGATTTTTCCCGTGGCACTCTTGGGAAGTTCCTTGACGATATCCACGCGCGCGGGCGTTTTGTACGCCGCCAGGTTCTCCTTGCACCAGACAATAATCTGGTCGCCCGTAACGTCGGCGCCGTCGTTGAGAACAAGGGCTACCCGGACCGACTCGCCCTTTTGCGGGTCCGGCACGCCGTACACCGCGACTTCCCTCACTCCGGAAATGCCATAAAGATAGTTCTCGATCTCGGCGGGCCAGACCTTGAACCCCGACACGTTGATCATGTCTTTGACCCGGTCGACGATATAGACATAGCCTTCGCCGTCCATGCGTCCGATATCCCCGGAGTGCAGCCAGCCGCCGCGCAGCGCCTGCGCGGTTTCCTCAGGTTTGTTCCAATAGCCGAGCATTACGCCCGGACCCCGGATGACGATCTCTCCCCATTCGCCGGTCGGGACCCGGTTGTCCGCCGCGTCCACGATGTCGAGCTCGAAATCCTTGATCGCGGTCCCGACGCTGCCGAACCGGTGCTCGGAGACGTGGTTATATGCGGCGCAAGGCGCGCTCTCGGTCAGCCCGTAACCTTCGTACACGAGGTGGCCGAACTTTTCGGCCCAGCGCCGCGAGATCTCCTCGGGCATCGTGGCGGCGGCGGAAAAATAGTAGCGGATGGTGGCAAGGTTCTCCGGAGTCACTCCTGAATTGAGCAATGCGATATAGATGGTCGGCACGGCAAAGAACAGGGTGGCGCGTTCCTGCTTGATCTCTGCCAGCACTTTGTCGGGCACGAAGCGCCGCCACAGGACCATCGTGGCGCCCATCTCGAAGCAGCTGTTCATGATGAAGTTCTGGCCGAAAACGTGGAACAGCGGCAGAAAGCAGGGGAACCGGTCATCCGCGCGGAAACCGCACGCTTTCGCGGTCGCGCGGATGTTGCTCTGGATATTGCGATGCGACAGCGTGACGCCTTTCGGAAAGCCGGTCGTGCCGGAGGAGTAGAGCAGCGCGGCAGGATCGTCGGGCCCGAGATCGGCCACCGGCATCGCGGACTTCGCGCCTTGCGCCAGCCATTCGCCGAGCGTTTCGATGGGCGCAACCCCTTCGCAATTCACCAAGCGCTCGAGCCTCGGACAGTGGTCACGCGGGATGTTCGGCAGAAGTTCTGCAGTGGTAAAGACAATGCGCGCACCGGAGTCGTTGAGGATGTACTTGACCTCCTCAGTCTTGAAAATCGCGTTCAGCGACACGGCGATTGCGCCGATCCTGAGGGTTGCCAGGTACACCAGGGCAAAGGCGGGAATGTTCGGCAAATAGATCGCCACGCGGTCCCCCTTGCGGATGCCGGCAAGCCTGAGCGCCCCGGCGAGCGCCGCCGCGCTCTGGCTGAGCGCGGCATAGCTGACGGGGATGCCCTCGAACAGGATCGCCGTCTGCCCGGGATTCGCCTTCGCGGCGCGTTCCACGTGTCCGATCAGATTCATTTTGCCCGCCATGCGGGATCCCCCTTCTTGCTTTAAGAATGCGGCACAGGATAACTCCGCTCTGCCTTCGGTGATATTCTTGCCGCGACACGACAATGTTTGAAAAGGAGGAGCGATGGCCAAGAAGAACAAACGCGTGAAGGCAAACGGGGGCGAGGTTCTGGCCGACGCGAAGGAAAAAGCGAAGATCGACCAATATTGGCACCTGGCGGGCCGTGCCAAGCCGCGCAAGCCCCCGAAGAAGTACAAGTA
>JANMXB010000415.1:0-5871 GCA_031380765.1 Pseudomonadota bacterium
GTACGGCGTCTCGAGGAAGCCGTACTTGTTCGTGCGCGCGTACAGGGCGAGCGAGTTGATCAGGCCGATGTTCGGGCCTTCCGGCGTCTCGATCGGGCACACGCGGCCGTAGTGGGTCGGGTGCACGTCGCGCACCTCGAAGCCGGCACGCTCGCGCGTCAGGCCGCCCGGTCCGAGGGCGGAAACGCGGCGCTTGTGCGTGATCTCCGACAACGGGTTGGTCTGGTCCATGAACTGCGAGAGCTGGCTGGAGCCGAAGAACTCCTTGATCGCGGCCGAAATTGGCTTGGCGTTGATGAGGTCGTGCGGCATCAGGTTGTCGGACTCGGCCTGCGACAGGCGCTCCTTGACGGCACGCTCGACGCGCACGAGGCCGGCGCGGAACTGGTTCTCCGCCAGCTCGCCCACCGAACGCACGCGGCGGTTGCCCAGATGGTCGATGTCATCGATGTCCCCGCGTCCGTTGCGCAACTCCACGAGGATGCGGATCACTTCGACGATGTCCTTGGGCGACAAGGTGAGGCGCTGCTCGATTTTTACATCGAGCTTCTGCTTGTCCACGCCCTTGGATTTGAGGTCGTGGAACATCTTGTCGACCGCAGCCTGGGCGGCTTCCGGGCTGCTGATGCCCTCCAGGCTGACCTTGGACAAGTGCAGCTCCGGCACCTGGCCGAAGTACTCGCGCACCGCTTCCTCCGCTTCCTTGGGAAGGGCAAGGTTCTTGAGGCGGATCTGCCAGCTGTATTCGCTGGGCGCGCCGACGCGGCGGTTGAATTTCATGCGGCCGACCGACGAGAGGTCGTAGCGCTCCTCGGCGAAGAACAGGCCGTTGAACAGGGCCTCGACCGCGTCTTCCGTGGGCGGCTCGCCGGGGCGCATCATGCGGTAAATGGCGATGCGCGCGGCGTTGAGGTCCGCGGTCTCGTCGATGCGCAGCGTCTGGGAGATGTACCCGCCCTGGTCGAGGTCGTTAGTGAACAGGGTCTGGATCTTGGAGACTTTCGACTCGCGCAGCTGGGCGAGCAGGGTCTCGGTGATCTCGTCGTTGGCGTTGGCAATGATCTCGCCGTCGGCGCTCACCACGTTGTGCGACAGGGTGCGGCCGAGCAGATACTCGTCGGGCGCGTCGATTTTCTTGATGCCCGCGGCGTCCATGTCGCGGATGTGCTTGACCGTGATGCGCTTGTCCTTCGCCACCAGGGTCTTGCCGGACTTGTCGGTGATCTCGAAGCGCGCCACTTCGCCGCGCAGGCGCTCGGGCACGAGGTCGAAGCGCACGTGCGAGGACTCGATGTGGAACGTGTCGAACGCGAAGAACTCCTTGAGGATCCGCTCCGGCGTATAACCCAGCGCCTTCAGGAGGATCGTCACCGGCATCTTGCGGCGACGGTCGACGCGGAAATAAACGTAGTCTTTCGGGTCGAATTCGAAGTCGAGCCACGAGCCGCGGTAGGGGATCACGCGCGCGGAGAAAAGCAGCTTGCCCGAGCTGTGGGTTTTGCCGCGGTCGTGCTCGAAAAACACCCCCGGTGAGCGGTGCAGCTGCGAAACGATGACGCGCTCGGTGCCGTTGATGACGAACGAGCCGGTGGTGGTCATGAGCGGGATTTCGCCCATGTAGACTTCCTGCTCCTTCACTTCCTTGATGGTCGGCTTGGCCGCTTCCTTGTCGAGGATCGTGAGGCGCACCTTGGCGCGCAGCGGGCTCGCGTAAGTCAGGCCGCGCTGCTGGCATTCCTTGACGTCGAACGGGGGCTCGCCCAGCGCGTAGCTGACGAACTCGAGGCGCGCGTTGCCCGAGTGGCTGCTGATCGGGAAGATCGACGTGAACGCGGCCTGCAGTCCCTCGTTCTTGCGCGCCTCGCCAGGCACCATCGCCTGCAGAAACGCGGTGAAGGATTCCAGCTGGGTGGCCAGCAGGAACGGCACGTTCAGCACGGCGGCCCGCTTGGCAAAGCTTTTGCGGATACGCTTACGTTCGGTGAGGGAATAGGTCATGAATGCTCCCGTTCAATAGTGGGATTGCGGGGGAGATTCCCCCGCGCCCCCTTAACTTAAATGCCGGCAGAGGACAAAGCCAAGACGCGGCGCGCACCTTGCGGCGGTACCGGCGGCATCATGGCTTTGCACTCTGGTGTGGATATGTAAAAGAGGCCCGCGGCCCGGGAAGGTTCCCGGGCCGCCTGCCTGCAATTGCCCGATTACTTGACCTCGACCTTGCCGCCGGCGTCCGTGATCTTCTTCACGATCGCATCCGAGTCGGCCTTGTTGACGCCTTCCTTGACAGGCTTCGGCGCGCCGTCGACCAGATCCTTCGCTTCCTTGAGGCCCAGGCCCGTGATCTCGCGTACGGCCTTGATCACGTTGACCTTGTTATCGCCGCACGCGGTCAGGACGACGGTGAACTCAGTCTTTTCTTCAACGGCGGCGGCAGCCGGGCCAGCGGCCGGGCCGGCTACGGCGACGGCAGCCGCGGCGGACACGCCGAACTTCTCTTCCATGTCCTTGATGAGCTGGGAAAGCTCGAGGACGGTCATGTTCGAAACTGCTTCGAGGATCTGTGTGCGTTCCATGTTCAACTCCGTAAAAATTTTAATTCCTGAAGAATCGGTGGGGTGACGGTCCAATAAAATGCGTGGTCAGGCCGCCTGTTTGTCTTTCTGGTCGCGGACTGCGGCAAGCGCGCGCACAAATCCGGTCGGCACCTCGTTCAAGGTGCGCACGAACTTGGCCACCGGCGCCTGCATGGTGCCGAGCAGCTGGGCAATGAGCTCATCGCGGCTCGGCATCGTCGCCAACGTCTTGATGTCTTTGGCAGACATCAGCGCGTTGGGCATCGAGCCGCCCTTGATTATGAATTTCTCATTGTCCTTGGCGAACTCGGACAGCGCCTTGGCGCCGGCCACCGGGTCCTGCGCGATGCCGTACATCAGCGGCCCGACCATCTGGTCGGCCAGCTTCTCGAACGGCGTGCCGGTTACAGCGCGCCGCGCGAGGGTGTTTTTCAGCACCCGCAGGTAAACACCGGAAGAGCGCGCCCTGGCTCGCAGGTCCGTGATGCGACCGACGTCGAGGCCGCGATACTCCGCGACAATCACCGCCTGGGCGTTGCCCAGCTTTGCGGCGACTTCCGACACGACGGTCTGCTTCTGTTCCAGACTCATGCCCAAAGGTCTACCTCCTGGTCTAACTGTTGCGATATGAGTTGGATTTGAACCCAACCCCCCATTAGGGTGCGGGAGCCGAGGCTCCTGCATCCCTTCGGCGACCGTTCTTCAGGACTGCTGCATCCTGTTTTGGGGTACACCGTCTGCGTAGGGCGACTGCCTTGTTTAAGCTTCTCGAATGATTCTCTCGAAGCCCCTACGGTCTTAGACGACCGCCTCTCCCGGAGGAAAGGCGGCTGCCCAAAGTCTGTGCTGCGGTCTTTACTGCTGCTGTTGCTGCTGCGCCGAGACCGAGGCCACGTCGACTTTTACGCCGAGGCCCATCGTGCTCGAGACCGAAACTTTCTTCAGGTAAATGCCTTTGGTGCTGCCGGGTTTGGCCCGGTTCAGGGCCTCCACCAGCGCGGTCAGGTTTTCCGTCAATTGCTCGGGCGAAAACGACGCACGGCCGATCGTGCACTGGACGATGCCCGATTTGTCGGCGCGGAACTGCACCTGGCCCGCCTTGGCATTCTTGACGGCGCCCGCGACATCCGGCGTTACCGTGCCGACCTTGGGGTTGGGCATCAGGCCGCGCGGACCGAGAATCTGGCCCAGCTGCCCGACCACGCGCATTGTGTCGGGCGAGGCGATGACGACGTCGAAATCGAGCTTGCCCGCCTTGATCTGCTCGGCAAGGTCTTCGAATCCCACCAGATCCGCGCCGGCGGCCTTGGCCGCAGCCGCTTTTTCGCCCTGAGCAAACACGGCGACGCGAACCGTCTTGCCCGTGCCTGCCGGAAGGACCACCGCGCCGCGCACCGTCTGGTCGGATTTCTTGGCATCAATGCCAAGGTTCACGGACACGTCCACCGACTCGTCGAACTTGGCGGTGGCGGTGTCCTTGACGAGTTTCATCGCATCGATGGCGGGATACGTTTTGACGCGATCCACCTTGCCGGCCAGTGCCTGGCGGCGCTTCGAGATGTGCGCCATGGTTACATTCCCTCCACGATGACGCCCATCGAGCGGGCGCTGCCGGCGACGGTCCTCATCGCGGCATCGAGACTGGCGGCATTCAGGTCGGGCATCTTCACCTTGGCGATATCCTCCACCTGCTTCTTCGTGATCTTGCCCACCTTGTCGGTGTGCGGGCGCGGGCTGCCTTTATCGAGGCCCGCGGCCTTCTTGATCAACACCGAGACGGGGGGCGTCTTGATGATGAACGTGAAGCTCTTGTCGGCGTAAGCGGTGATCACCACGGGGAGCGGGAGGCCCGGCTCGACTTTCTGCGTCTGGGCGTTGAACGCCTTGCAGAATTCCATGATGTTGAGGCCGCGCTGACCGAGCGCGGGTCCGATGGGCGGCGAGGGATTCGCCTTGCCCGCCGGCACTTGCAGCTTTACGAAGCCGACAATCTTCTTTGCCATGTGGCTCTCCTTGTGGGTTCAAGCGAACGCCGCTTCGCGGCGCTCTCCCCGGTTAAAAATCTCAAATACCCAATTCGCCTGCTTTGCGGCTCCCGGATCAGGCTTTCTCGACCTGGCCGAACTCCAGTTCGACCGGCGTCGAGCGCCCGAAAATCGTCACCGCCACGCGCAGGCGGCTTTTCTCGTAATTCACATCCTCGACCGAACCCTGGAAGTCGGTGAACGGGCCGTCCTTGACGCGCACCAGCTCGCCCACTTCGAACAGGACCTTGGGCTTGGGTTTCTCGACCCCTTCCCTGACCTGCTGCATGATCGCGTCGACTTCGCGCTGCGGGATCGGCGAAGGCTTCGTCGCCGTGCCGCCAACGAAACCGGTGACCTTGTTGGTGTTCTTCACCAGGTGCCAGGTGTCGTCGTTCATTTCCATTTCCACCAGCACGTAGCCGGGGAAGAATTTCCTCTCCGACATGTGTTTCTGGCCGCTCTTCATCTCGACGACTTCCTCGACGGGCACCAGGATCTTGCCGAACATCTCCTGCATCCCCGCGCGCGAGATGCGGTCCTCGAGCGCGCGCTGCACCGATTTCTCGAAGCCCGAATAGGCGTGAACCACATACCAGCGTTTGTTCGAACTTGCCGTCATGTCTTCTTCCACCCCAGGATGATGTCGTACAGGACCCATTCGAGGGTCTTGTCGCTCACCCAGAGAAAAACCGCCATTACAACCGCGAAAGCGAAGACCGCCGCGGTCGTCTGAATCGTTTCCTTGCGCGTCGGCCAGACGACTTTCTTCGCCTCCACGACCGACTCGCCCGCGTAGGTTGCGAACTCCCGGCCCGGTGCGGTGAACCACGCCACGGCGCAACCGGCCGCTATGCCCGCCAATATCGCGAGGATCTTCAGGATCTGCGCCGCCTCACCCAGGGCGTAGTAACCCGCGACCCCCGCGGCAACCAGCAATGCCGCAACCACCAGCTTGATCGTATCCGCCATCTCGTGCTTCAGCCGCCCTTTCGTATTGCGTTACTGCGCATCTCGCGTAATTCGGTGGCAGGCCAAGAGGGAATCGAACCCCCAACCTTCGGTTTTGGAGACCGACGCTCTGCCAATTGAGCTATTGGCCTGCGGGGTAAGCCTTCCCTATTCGAGCACCGTGGCGACGACGCCTGCGCCGACGGTCTTGCCGCCCTCGCGGATGGCAAAGCGCAAGCCCTGCTCCATCGCGATCGGCGCGATCAGCGTCACCACCATCTTGATGTTGTCCCCCGGCATCACCATCTCGGTGCCCGCAGGCA
>JANMXB010000472.1:0-1999 GCA_031380765.1 Pseudomonadota bacterium
CGACCTGGACGGCATCAGCCAGACCCAGATCAATACCCGGATCGAAATGAGCTTTGCGCGGGCATTGCGGACCATCCTGCGGCAGGATCCGGACGTGGTGATGATCGGCGAAATCCGCGACCTCGAGACCGCGCAGATCGCCGTCCAGGCGAGTCTGACCGGGCACCTGGTGTTCGCTACGCTCCACACCAACGACGCAGTGAGCGCGGTCACCCGCCTGGTCGACATGGGCGTCGAGCCTTTCCTGCTCGCCTCCAGCATGATCGGCGTGGGTGCACAGCGTCTCGTGAGGCTGCTGTGCCTGGAATGCCGCAAGCCTTTTCGGCCCGAGCCGGGCCAGCTGCGCGACCTTGGCTTCACGCCGACGCAGGGGACTTTCTACGCGGCGCATGGCTGTCCCGCATGCAACCACACTGGCTACAAGGGGCGCACCGGGATCTACGAACTGCTGATCGTGGACGACGACATGCGTCGCCTGATCCACGATCGCGCATCCGAGCAGGCGCTGAGGGACTACGGTCTATCGCGCGGGACGCGTTCGTTGCGAGATGACGGCATGCGCCTGGCCGCGGAAGGCGCGATCAGCCTCGAAGAAGTCGTGCGCGTGACGCGGGAGTAGCCCCCGGCCATGGAAGCCTTCCGTTACGAGGCCCTGACCGCGGAGGGGCGGACCGTGTCGGGCGTGGTGCAGGCGGATTCGGCGCGCCAGGCGCGCAGCCAGTTGCGCGCCCAGGGCCTGCATACCTCGCACATCGACCGTGTGCGCGCCAAGGAGCGATCGCGCCAGCCCTGGGCGCGCGGCATCTCCGCGGCCGAGCTGAGCCTGGTGACCAGGCAACTCGCAACGCTGCTCGCCTCGGGCCTCACGATGGAGCAGTCGCTCAGCGCGCTGATCGAGGAAGTGTCCTCGCCGCTGACCAAGGAGATCCTCGGCGGTGTCAGGGCCGAGGTCACGGCCGGCCTGTCGCTGGCCGGCGCGCTGGGCCAATACGAAAAGAACTTCCCGGATTTCTATCGCGCGCTCGTCCATGGCGGCGAAGAATCCGGCGCGCTGCCCACTGTTCTCCAGCATCTTGCCGACTATCTCGACGCGCGCCAGGCGCTGATCCAGAAAACCAGCCTCGCGCTTCTTTATCCGCTCCTGGTCACGCTGGTCGCGATCAGCATCGTGACCGGTCTGCTGATCTACGTCGTGCCGCAGATCGTGCAGGTGTTCCAGCAGTCGCGCCAGAGCCTGCCGTTTCTCACTCGCGCGCTCATCGGCCTCTCGGATTTCCTGCGCATGGGATGGCCCTATATGCTCGCGGCGGGAGTCTGCCTGGTTGCCGGTGCGCGCGCGGCGCTCCGGCGGGATGCGCCGCGGCGGCGCTGGCATGCGCTGTTGCTGGACGCACCTGTGCTGGGGCCGGTGATCAGGGGCATCAACACCACGCGCTTCGCGAGTACGCTGGCCATTCTTGTCGGCGGAGGCGTGCCCCTGCTCTCCGCGCTCAATTCCGGCGCGCGAGCGATGACCAACATGGTAATGCAGGAGGGCGTCGCGGGCGCTATCGAGCGCGTACGCGAAGGCGAGAGCCTGGCGCGCTCGCTCGGCGCTGCGCGCGTGTTTCCGCCGCTCATGATCCACCTGGTGGCCAGCGGCGAGGTCAGCGGCAGGCTCGAGGACATGCTGCAGCGTGCCGCGCGCCTGCAAACCCAGTCCCTCGAACGCCGTCTCGCGATCCTTCTCACCCTGTTGGAACCGGTGATGATCCTGGTCATGGGCGGCATCGTGCTCCTGATCGTGCTTGCGATATTGCTGCCGATCATCGAAATCAACCAGCTGGTGCGTTGAGTGAGAAAAGGAGATCCGGATGCTGAAGCTTTATTACGCCCCGAATACCTGCGCACTAGAACGTGATCCCTCGAGACAACTTCAGACCCAACTCTCACAACGCAGGCCGCTGACGCGCTTGAATTCCCTGAGGTTGTTCGTGACCAGGGTGGCGCCGAGGAGCAG
>JANMXB010000492.1:0-4095 GCA_031380765.1 Pseudomonadota bacterium
GACCCGGCCGATGCCGCAGATGATGTAGTGGTTCTTGAGCTTGTCGATGCGGTCCTGCATGCGTCGCCTCCTGAGGGCCTCGTTTAAGTCGCCCTCGACGATGAAGGCGGTGAGCTTGGATGTGGCGTAGGTCACGGTGGCGATGCCCACCGTGGCGATCACCATCAGAAAAATGCGTCCCCCCGGGCTGTGGGTCAGGTCGATGGTCTCGCCGAAGCCGATGGTGGCCACGGTAATGAACGTCATGTAGATGGCATCCAGGATCGTCGCCTTGTAATCCGAGACGATCCAGAAGCCCGTCGAGCCGATCAGCATCACGGCGACGATCATCAGGAGCGGATTGCGGAACGTCCTGTAAAAGCGCACCGGCAGGCTGGTGGAATGCAGGCGAATCATTTTTCCTGGTCCCGGCCGCCGCGGCGGATCCGGCGCGCGCGCCACGCGAGCGTCACGTGCAGCCGCCAGGCGAGCTTCACCGCGAAGTATCCGACGGCGGCCAGCGTGAGTGCGAGCGCCAGCAGGCCCACCGCGAGCGGCTTGCCGAGCGACAGCATCCAATCGAAGAGCGCGCGCGTCGAGTCCATCAGGTGGAACCAGTCCATCTCGAAGTCCTTCACCACGGCTCCCCCGACCGGCTCGCCGAGCAGCAGGCCGCCGAATTCGTAGGCGAGGATGTACAGGGGCACGATCGTCAGGGGGTTGGTGTAGAGGGTGGTGAGGAGTGCCACCGGGAGGTTGACGTGCAGCGGGATCGCGAGAAGCAGCGCCGTCAGCATCTGCAGCGGTCCGGGCACCAGGCCCGCGAAGAGGCCCAGCGCCACCCCGCCGGCCACCGAATGCCGGTTCAGGTGCCACAGGTTCGGATGGTGCAGGAAGGCGCCGAACCGCCCGAACCAGCGGTGCTCGTGGATCGATGCGTGCGTGGGCAGGTATTTGCGGAAGTATTTGCGCGGCATAGGCCGTACGGGGGTCAGTCTGGCGGCGGAGTGGAGCGTTGGAACGGTATACCGATTCTACGCGGCCGGCCGCGCCCCCAAGTCATGACTGCAGTGATCGTCGCCTTTGCAGCCGGCGTGTGGTGGCTGCAGCAGCAGGCGCAGTTGCCTTCGCTTCCCACCTGGACGCACTGGCTGTGGGCGGCGTGCGCGTGCGTGCCCATGGTGTTGCGTCCCGCCCGGCGGATGGGGCTGATTCTTTTTGCGTGCGCAGCGGGATACGCGTGGGCCGCGGGCTTTGCGCATCTGCGCATGGCCGATCGTCTTGCGGCGGAATTCGAAGGACGCGATCTGACGCTGGTGGGGGTGGTTTCCAGCCTGCCCGTCATCGGCGAGCGCGGCGTGCGCTTCGAATTCGATATCGAGAGCGCGCCGGGCGTCGAAGCGAAGTTGCCGCAAAAAGTGCAGTTGTCCTGGTATCGCAGCGGTTTCACCAATGCTTCGGACGAAGCGCCGGCCACGCTCGACGATCCCGCGGGCGTCCATCCAGGGGAAAGGTGGCTCTTCACAGTCCGGCTCAAGCGACCGCACGGCAGCGTGAATCCGCACGGCTTCGACTACGAAGCATGGCTCCTCGAGCGCGGCATCGGCGCCACCGGCTATGTCAGGCAGCGCGGCGAGCAGAAAAGGATCGGGGCGAGAAACTCGCCCGCCGACCGCATAGAACGCATCCGCGAAACGGTGCGCACGCGATTTCTCGCGGTGCTGGGGGAAACGACCAGCGCGGGCATCCTCGTAGCCCTCGCGGTAGGCGACCAGCATGCGATCGCGAACGAGGACTGGCGGCTATTCAGCCGCACGGGCGTAACCCACCTCATGTCGATCTCGGGCCTGCACGTGACCCTCATCTCCGGGCTGATCGCGGCGCTCGTCTCGTTCGGCTGGCGCCGAAGCCCGACGCTCGTTCTGATGCTGCCGGCGCGC
This sequence comes from Pseudomonadota bacterium, assembly GCA_031380765.1. Taxonomy (GTDB): domain Bacteria; phylum Pseudomonadota; class Gammaproteobacteria; order Burkholderiales; family SG8-39; genus SZAS-79. The sequence goes on from JANMXB010000492.1 coordinate 1,920, forward strand.
AAGGCCGCGGCTGTGGCGGCGACGCTGGCGGCCTTTGCCTATACGCTGCTGGCGGGTTTCGGCGTACCGGCGCAGCGCACGTTCTTCATGGTCGGCGCCGTGGCCGCGGCCCTGTGGTTGGGCCGCATCTCTTCGCCTTCGCGCGTCCTCGCCCTGGCGCTCTTCGCGGTCCTGCTGGTGGACCCGTGGGCCGTGCTCGCGCCTGGATTCTGGCTGTCGTTCGGAGCGGTTGCGTTGATCTTCTATGTCTCCCAGGGCTGGAGCGGCGAGGAATCGTGGCTGGCCCAATGGGGACGCGTTCAGTGGGCGATCACGGTCGGCCTGGCCCCGGCGGCGCTGCTTTTGTTCTCGCAGGTGTCGCTGGTGGGGCCGATCGCCAACGCGATTGCGATTCCCGCCGTGAGCGCGATCATCACGCCCCTCGCGCTGGTGTGCGCGCTGGTGCCGATCGAGCCGTTGATGCGGTTCGCCGACCTCCTTACCGGCTGGCTGATGCAATTTCTCGAATGGTGCGACTCGCTGCCGCTGGCGTTGTGGCAGCAGGCGACGCCGCCGGCATGGGCGGTGTGCGTCGCAATCGCGGGGGTGGGCTGGCTGCTGGCGCCGCGCGGGATCGCATCGCGCTGGGTGGGGTTGCTGTTGTTCGTCCCGGCGATCGTTGCGGCGCCGCCGCGCCCGCCAGCCGGTGAAGTGTGGATCACGACGCTCGACGTGGGCCAGGGACTCGCAGTGCTGGTGCGCACCGCGGACCACGCGTTGCTGTATGACGCGGGTCCTGCTTTCGGCAACGATACGGACAGCGGCGAGCGCATCATCGCGCCGTATCTGCGCGCCATCGGATCCACGCGCCTGGACAGGATGGTCGTGACCCACAACGACAGCGACCATAGCGGCGGGGCACTGTCGGTTTTGCGCGATGCCGAGGTGCTCGCGTTCCGGTCGTCCCTGGAGCCTTCGAACCCGATTGTGGCCGCAGCACCGGAACCGCAACGCTGCACGCGCGGCGAGCGCTGGCAGTGGGACGGCGTCGAATTCGCGTTCCTCCATCCGGCGCGCGAGGACTACGCGAGCGCCATGAAAGTCAACGATCTCTCGTGCGTGCTGCGCATCGCCAACGCGCACGGCTCGATGCTGCTGACCGGCGATATCGAAAAAGCGGCCGAAGCCCTGATGGTCGAACGCGAGGGTATGCAGCTTCGGGCTGACATCCTGCTTGCACCCCATCACGGCAGCCGCACATCTTCCACGGCGGCGCTGCTGGAGGCCGTCCGGCCCGGGCTCGTCGTCGTGGCGGCCGGCTACCGCAATCGATTCGGCCATCCCCGGGCGGACGTTCTTGGCCGCTATTGGGCAGCCGGGGCCAAAGTATTGCGCACCGATCTCGATGGCGCGGTCCTGGTTCGCCTCGGTAGCGCAGGCATTCAAGCCCAGGGCGAGCGGGCAGCGCGTCCACGCTATTGGCGTGACCCCCGCCTATAATGGCTTGGCGGTGGGGGCCAGCCGGCCAAACCGCAAACCCAACCGGAGGAGGCGTTCATGGCTAAAGGTGGAGAAGGCGTATACAAGATTGTCGAAGTCATCGGTTCGAGCAGCACGTCGTGGGAAGACGCGGCGCGTAGCGCAGTGAAGACCGCGTCGAAATCGCTGCGCGACCTGCGCATTGCAGAGGTCGGCAAGCTCGACGTCAAGATCGAGGACGGCAAGATCACTGCATTCCGGGCGCGCCTGTCGCTGTCGTTCAAGTATGAGGCGTGAAACCGAGGGATGAAACCCGGCGATCGACAACCGGGCCGGAACGAGCGGAAGACTTCCGTCCGGCCCGGTTTTGCGGCACCACCTGACGAATCCTGATGCAACCTAAACAACGCACCGTCCAATGCCTGTCGCCCAGAGGCCTGCACAACATCGCCTACCTCGACTGGGGCGATCCCGCCAACAAGAACGTGCTGGTCTGCGCGCACGGCCTGACTCGCTGCGCTCGCGATTTCGACAACCTCGCCCGGGCAATGTCGGACCGCTATCGCGTCATCTGCCCCGACGTCGCCGGGCGCGGGTATTCGGACTGGCTGGCCGATCCGATGTTGTATGCGATTCCCCAATACGTGTCGGACATGGTGACCCTCATCGCGCGCCTGGACGTGGAGAAAGTCGACTGGGTCGGCACCTCGATGGGCGG
>JANMXB010000509.1:0-2793 GCA_031380765.1 Pseudomonadota bacterium
TGCGGGCCGGCCGGATCGACCCGGCAGGCATTTCCAGCGCAAGCGAAACGGCCTCTGCCAACGGGTGGCGCCGGCCGCTGCTTGCCTGGCTCGGGGTGCAGGAAAAGCGCGCTGCGGAGGCGGGGGATGGCGAGGCGGCCAGCCGCGTGCGCAGGCGCATGGAACTCATAACGAAAGGAGGAAATTGAATGCAATCCTCGTTGAAAGCGCTCGCAGCGGCAATGGCGTTGGCCGCGGCGCAGGCTGGCGCCCAGGGCTATCCGTCCAAGCCGGTCCACGCAATCATCTCGTTCCCGCCGGGAAGCTCCACCGATATCGTCGGCCGGGTGGTGATGCAAAAGGTGTCCGAGTACTGGGGCCAACCGGTCGTGGCGGAGAATCGCGCGGGTGCGGGCGGGTCGATCGGCTCCGCGGTCGTGGCGCGGGCCGCGCCGGACGGCTATACGCTGCTCATCAACTCCTCGGCGCATTCGGTGAATCCTGCGATCTACGCCAGGCTTGCCTACGAGACGACAAAGGATTTCATTGACATCGTGCCGCTCGCGATACAGCCGAACGTGCTGGTGGTCGCGGCGACCTCGCCGGTCAAATCGGTGGCCGAGCTGATCGCGGCCGCCAAGGGAAAACCCGGCGCGATCAACTTCGGTCACGCCGGCATCGGCAGCGGGACGCACTTGAGCACGGAGAAATTCATTTCCGCCGCGGGCATTCAGGTCACGCAAGTGCCATTCAAGGGCACGCCCGAAGTCGTATCCGCTCTGCTGGGTGGATCGGTGGACTGCTACTGGGTGCCGATCTCGGCCGGCATGGCGAACATCAAAAGCGGCAAGCTGCGTCCGCTGTCGGTGAGCAGCCCGAAGCGCAATTCCCAGCTGCCCGAAGTGCCGACCACCGGCGAAGCGGGTGTGGCGAACGCGAACTCCCCGCTCTGGTTCGGCCTGTGGGCCCCCGCGGGGACGCCTGCGGATATCGTGAACAAGATTTCCGCGGATGTGAGGCGCGCGCTTGCCGACGCAGGCGTGCGCGAGAAGCTGGCCAACCTGGGCAACGATCCGATGGACATGCCGCCCGACGAATTCGCGCGGTTCGTGCGCAGCGAGATGGAAGACTATGCGCGGGTCGTGAAAGCGGCAGGCATCAAGCCGCAGTAGCTGCGGGTCAGGCCCCGACAGCTTCGCGCTGCGCGCCGGCGTAACGCAGCGGCACGCCCGTGAGGCGCTGGAGCTCGGCGAATTCGACACCTTCGGCCATGTCCACGACGTGCAGGCCATCGGCCTTCACGTCGATGACTGCGAGGTCGGTATAGATCCGGTTCACGCAGGCTGCGCCGGTGAGCGGGTAGGTGCAGCGCTCGACGATCTTGCTTTCGCCCGACTTCGTGAGGTGCTCCATCATTACGAGGACATTTTTTGCACCTACCGCGAGGTCCATCGCCCCGCCCACTGCGGGAATCGCATCCGGCGCGCCGGTGTGCCAGTTCGCCAGGTCGCCGCGCACCGAAACCTGGAACGCCCCCAGCACGCAGAAATCCAGGTGCTGCCCTCGAATCATGCCGAACGAATCGGCGTGATGGAAAAATGATCCGCCCGCGAGGAGCGTGACGGGCTCCTTGCCTGCGTTGACGAGGTCTTCGTCCTCCGCGCCGGGCGCCGGCTTTGGGCCGATCCCCAGCACGCCATTCTCGCTGTGGAGGAGGACCTCGCGCCCTTTCGGGATGTGGTTTGCCACGAGCGTGGGCAAGCCTATGCCGAGATTTACGTACGCGCCTTCGGGGATGTCGCGCGCGACCCGCGCGGCGATCTGGTTGCGGTCCCATTTTTTCATGCCGATGCCCCTGTAAGCACGACCCGCTTCACGAAGATGCCGGGTGTGACGACGGACTCGGGATCGAGTTCGCCGAGTTCGACGGTTTGCCTCACCTGCGCAATCGTGCACTTCGCCGCGCTGGCCATGATCGGGCCGAAATTGCGCGCGGTCATGCGGTAGGTGAGATTGCCCCAGCGGTCGCCGCGATCGGCTTTGATGAGGGCGTAGTCGGCGTGGATCGGATGCTCGAGTACGTAGTCGCGCTCGCCGATGCGCCGCGTTTCCTTGCCTTGGGCGAGCTGCGTGCCGACGGCGGTGGGCGTGAAAAACGCACCTATGCCCGCGCCGGCCGCGCGGATGCGTTCGGCAAGCGTGCCTTGAGGAACCAACTCGAGTTCGAGCTCCCCGGAGCGATACGCCTTGTCGAAGTGCCACGAATCGGCCTGCCGCGGAAACGAGCAAATAATCTTGCGTACCTGCCTTGCGGCGATCAGCGCCGCGAGGCCGGCATTGCCGTTGCCGGCATTGTTGTTTACGACAGTGAGTTCCTTCGCGCCCTGTGCGATCAGCGCCGCCATCAGCGCCGAGGGCATGCCGGCGCCGCCGAATCCGCCGATGAGAATGGTCGATCCGTCGGCGATGTCCGCCACCGCCGCTTCGAGCGAGCCCACGATTTTATTGATCATCGCGTGATTCTAGAGGGCAACCGCGGCCGTCGCGCACCCGTGTCGCCAATGTATGAGAAATTACATTCGATATAGTTTTTAATACATTGATTAATAATGATTAATAAAATGGAGCTTCAATTCGGAAACTCGCTGTAAGTCCTTGTTGGATAGAGAAAAAATCCTTGACCTGCCTAAATCGTTCACATAGAGTGGGAAAAGGTAGAAAAAAGTGGCGAATATTGGAAGTCTGGGATCTATTCGCCCCGGGACAAAAGTCAATGGGTGGGACGTTTCACGGCGCAACGGTCATCACGCTTGA
>JANMXB010000510.1:0-9032 GCA_031380765.1 Pseudomonadota bacterium
GGTACACCCGGCCGACCGCGATCTACGCGAACATGAAAGCGTTCATCGTCAACCGGGTGGGCGACTTCGGCTTCATCCTCGGCATCGGCCTGATCCTGGCGCATTTCGGCACGCTCGACTACAACGCCGTGTTCTCGCAGGCGCCGGCTGTTGCGGGCAAGACCATCGAGGTGTTCTCCGGTGCGCCATGGCTGTTGATGAGTGTCATCTGCATCTGCCTCTTCGTCGGCGCGATGGGCAAGAGCGCCCAGTTCCCGCTGCATGTCTGGCTGCCGGATTCGATGGAAGGCCCGACGCCGATCTCCGCGCTGATCCACGCGGCCACCATGGTCACCGCGGGCATTTTCATGGTGGCGCGCATGTCGCCCCTCTTCGAGCTCTCGGAAACCGCGCTCTCGGTGGTGCTGGTGATCGGCGCGATCACGGCTCTGTTCATGGCGATGGTCGCGATCACCCAGTTCGACATCAAGCGGGTCGTGGCGTACTCGACACTTTCGCAGCTCGGATACATGACCATGGCGCTCGGCGCCTCGGCCTACCCGGTCGCGATCTTCCATCTCATGACGCATGCGTTTTTCAAGGCGGTCCTGTTCCTCGGCGCGGGCTCGGTGATCATCGCCATGCACCACGAGCAGGACATGCGCCGCATGGGCGGCCTCAAAAAATACATGCCGATCACCTACTGGACGGTGCTGGTCGGCGCGCTGGCAAACGCCGGCTTTCCGCCGTTTGCCGGGTTCTTTTCCAAAGACACCATCATCGAGGCCCTGCATGCCTCGCACACGCCGGGTGCGCCGTTCGCGTACCTCGCCGCGCTGGCAGGGGTGTTTTTCGCCGGGCTCTATTCGCTGCGCCTCGTGTTCATGACGTTTCACGGCACCGAGCGCATGGACACGCACACCCGCGAACACCTGCACGAGACGCCGTGGGTCGTCACGCTGCCGCTGATATTGCTTGCGATCCCTTCGGTCGCGGCAGGCTGGACCATAGGCAGCGTGCTCTATGGCGGGTATTTCGGGCCTTCCATCCAGATCCTCCCCACGCACCCGGCCATGGCGGAGCTGGCCGGGGAATTCCACGGCGTTGGATCGATGATGCTGCATGGCATGACCGCGCTGCCATTCTGGCTCGCCCTCGGGGGGGCCGCCACAGCTTGGTATCTCTACATCGCCCGCCCCGATCTGCCCAGGGTCGTAGCAGGCAAATTCGGCGTGGTGTACGCGCTCGTGGAGCGCAAATACGGGTTCGACGAGCTCTACTCGTGGCTCCTCGCCGGGGGCGCGCGCGTGGCGGGCAACGGCCTGTGGAAGTACGGCGACCAGAACGTCATCGACGGCGTATTCGTGAACGGCACCGCGCGCCTGGTCGGCTGGTCGTCGCGCATCGCGCGCCTCTTCCAGACCGGCCTTGTCTACCAGTATGCGTTTACGATGATCATCGGCGTGTTCGTGCTTCTCACCCTCTGGTTCGCGCGACCTTGACCGGACCGGGCCGCTAAACAACAACAATGCAAACCACGTCCCACCTGCTCAGCCTTTCGATCTGGGTGCCGATATTCGCGGGCCTGCTGGTGCTCGCAACCGGCACGGACCGCAACGCCGCCACGGCGCGGGCGATCGCGCTGGGGGGCGCCCTGTTCGGGTTCCTGGTCACCGTCCCGCTCTATAGCGGATTCAACACACAGTCCGCGGCGATGCAGTTCGTCGAGCTCACGCCGTGGATCTCCCATTTCAACGTCAACTATCACCTCGGGGTGGACGGCATCTCGATGCTCTTCATCCTGCTCAACAGCTTCATCACCGTGCTGGTCGTGATCGCGGGCTGGACCGTGATCGAAAACCGCATCGCGCAGTACTTCGCCTCGTTCCTGTTCCTGTCGGGGATCATGAACGGCGTGTTCGCCGCGCTCGACGGGGTGCTTTTCTACGTGTTTTTCGAGGCGACGCTGATTCCGATGTTCATCATCATCGGGGTCTGGGGCGGTCCGAACCGGGTGTACGCCGCGCTCAAGTTCTTCCTCTACACTCTGATGGGGTCGCTCCTCATGCTGGTGGCGGTGCTGTACCTGTATTCCAAGTCGGGAGGAAGCTTCTCGATCCTCGACTGGCACAAGCTGCCGATCGCTCTGTCGGCCCAGAAATGGCTTTTCTTCGCGTTGCTGCTGGCGTTCGCGGTCAAGGTGCCGATGTGGCCGGTGCACACATGGCTCCCGGACGCGCACGTCGAGGCCCCGACTGGCGGCTCGGTGGTCCTTGCTGCGATCATGCTCAAGCTCGGCGCGTACGGCTTCGTCCGGTTCTCGCTGCCGATCCTGCCCGACGCGAGCCGCGAGCTGGCCTGGCTCATGATCGCGCTGTCGCTTATCGCGGTGGTCTACATCGGGCTGGTTGCGCTGGTGCAGTCCGACATGAAGAAGCTCATCGCGTACTCGTCGATCTCGCACATGGGCTTCGTGACCCTCGGATTCTTCATCTTCAACGCGTACGGCGTCGAGGGCGCGCTCGTGCAGATGATCTCGCACGGTTTCATCTCGGCGGCGATGTTCCTGTGCGTCGGGGTCATGTACGACCGCATGCACAGCCGCCAGATCGCCGACTACGGCGGCGTGGTCAACACGATGCCGAAATTCGCGTCGTTCTTCATGCTGTTCGCGATGGCCAACTGCGGCCTGCCGGCCACCAGCGGATTCGTCGGCGAGTTCATGGTGATCATGGGCGCCATGAAGGCGAATTTCTGGATCGCGTTCGCAGCCGCCACGACTCTCGTGTTCGGCGCGGCGTATACGCTGTGGATGTACAAGCGGGTGGTTTTCGGGCCGGTCGCCAACGAGCATGTCGCCGCGCTCAAGGACCTCAACGGCCGCGAGTTCCTCGTGCTGGGCGCCCTGGCGGCAGCCGTGCTGGCGATGGGCATCTATCCGCTGCCTTTCACCGAAGTCATGCACGCATCGGTGAACGACCTCCTGCGCCACGTGGCGCTGCCGAAGCTTTGAGCGTTTCCCCATGACGCCCGTCAACCTCACACCGCCCGACTTCCTGCCCGCGCTGCCGGAGATTTTCCTCATGATCATGGCCTGCGTGGTCATGATCGCCGATCTCTTCGTCAAGAGCGAAAGGCGCGGCGCCAGCTACCTGCTCGCCCAGCTCACGCTCGTGGGCTGCGCGGTCCTTACGCTGCTGGTGATGAACGGTTCCGAGGGCCTGCCGGTCTACACTTTCAGCGGGCTGTTCGTGGGCGACATGATGTCGCATCTGCTCAAGCTGGCTGCCTACATCGGCGCCTCCGCCGCACTGGTCTATTCGCGCCAGTACATGCTCGACCGCGGCCTCATGAGGGGCGAATTCCTCACGCTGCTTTTGTTCTCGCTTCTGGGCGGCATGATCCTCATGTCGGCCAACAGCTTTCTCACGGTGTACATGGGCCTGGAGCTGTTGTCCTTGTGCTTGTACGCGATGGTGGCCCTCAACCGTGACTCGGCCGCCTCCACCGAGGCCGCGATGAAGTACTTCGTGCTCGGGGCGCTGGCCTCGGGCCTCCTTCTTTACGGCATGTCGATGATCTACGGGGCCACCGGCACGCTGACGATCACGGACGTCGCCAAGGCCATCGGCAGCGGCGCGCCGGACAAGGCGATCCTCGTATTCGGCCTCGTGTTCACGGTTTGCGGCCTGGCTTTCAAGCTCGGCGTGGCGCCTTTCCACATGTGGATTCCGGACGTCTACCACGGTGCGCCGACGGCGGTGACCTTGGTGATCGGCACGGGGCCCAAGCTCGCGGCGTTCGCGATGGCGATGCGCCTGCTCGTGAACGGCATGCTCGACCTCGCGGGCGACTGGCAGCAGATGCTCGCCATCATGGCGGTGCTTTCGATGGCGATTGGGAACGTGACCGCGATTGCGCAGACCAACCTCAAGCGCATGCTCGCGTACTCGACGATCTCGCACATGGGCTTCCTCCTGCTCGGGCTGCTCTCCGGCGTGGTCGGCGGCAACTGGCGCAATGCGCCGGACGCCTACAGCGCCTCGATGTTCTATGTCGTCGTCTATGTGCTGATGAGCCTGGGGGCGTTCGGCATGCTGCTGTTCCTGTCGCGCGCCGGGTTCGAATGCGAGCGCCTGGAGGATTTCAAGGGCCTCAACCGCCGCAGCCCCTGGTACGCGTTCATCATGCTGATCCTGATGTTCTCGCTCGCGGGGCTGCCGCCCACCGGCGGGTTCTTTGCCAAGTATGCGGTGCTCACCGCCGCCGTCGCCGCGGGCCAGGTCTGGCTGGCCGTGGTCGCAGTGCTGTTCTCCCTGATCGGCGCGTTCTTCTACCTGCGCATCGTGAAGCTCATGTATTTCGACGAGCCGGACGGCCATGTCCCGGGCGCGGGCGTCGTCGTGGGTCCGGGCGAGATGCGCGCGCTGCTCTCCGTCAACGGCCTCGCCCTGCTCGCATTGGGGATCCTGCCGCAGCCCCTGCTCGCGCTGTGCACGCTCGCCGTCAAGTCGCTCTGACCGGGCGCGGGGTGAGGGCGGCGATGGCCAAAGAGGATTTCAGCGAGCGTTTCGTCAGCGGCGAGGAAATCTTTTCCGGCCGCCTGCTGAAAGTGCGGCGCGACACGGTGCGCATGCCCGATGGCGCCCACGCCACGCGCGAATACATCCGCCATCCGGGCGCGGTCGCGATCCTGCCGCTTACCGCGGACGGGCAGGTCGTCCTCGAGCGCCAGTACCGCTATCCAAACGCGCGCGATTTCATCGAGATCCCGGCCGGAAAAGTCGAGCCTGGCGAGGATCTGCTCGAAACGGCAAAGCGCGAGCTCCTCGAGGAGACCGGCTATGCGGCCGGCGAATGGCAGCGGCTCACGACGATCCACAACGCCATCGGCTATTCGGACGAGGCGATCGAGCTGTACTGCGCGCGCAGCCTTGAAAAGAGAAAGCAGAAGCTCGACGCGGAGGAATTTCTCGAGGTCATCGAGTTGCCGTTCGCCGAAGCGGTCGCGATGGTCCGCGACGGGCGCGTCACGGACGTGAAAACGATCGTCGCGCTGCTCTGGATGGAAAGCTCGGAACAGGGGAACCCTGCGGGCTCCCCCGTTACCCCCTCGCTCAGGCCGCCTGTTCGAGGGTAGGCGCGCAATCCGAGATCGTCGCGCGCCGCATGTCGCGCGGGTAGCGCTTGTCTTCGTAGGCGCGGCCGCGGTGCATCGTGCAGCGGTTGTCCCAGACCACCAGATCCATCACGCGCCAGCGGTGCTGGTAGACGAAATCGCGCTGCGTCGCGTGCTCTGCCAGGTCGCGGACCAGCGCCATGGCCTCGGGGCGCGGCCAGCCGTGGATCGTGCCGATGTGCGCCGACAGGTACAGGCTCAGGCGGCCGGAACCCGCATGGCGGCGCACGAGGCGCTGCGGCACGGGCGCAAACTGGCGGCGCTCCTCTTCGTTGAATTCGCCGAACCCCAGCAGCGCCCGGCTGTAGATGAGCGAATGGTCGCAGACGAGATCCCTGACGAGGTCCTGCGTTTTTGCGGGCAACGCGTCCCAGGCCGCGCGCATGTCGGCGAATTCGGTTTCGCCGCCCTCGGGCGGGATCGACTTGGCATGCAGCATCGAGTATTTGGCCGGCGTGGCCTTGAAGCTGCTGTCCGAGTGCCAGAGGCGGTTGCCCAGGTTGAACATGCGCCGGCGGTCGTCGGCGGCCAGGATCGCGCCTTTCTCGTCGAGGTTCGAGATGTCGTTCATGAGAGGGTGGGCCAAGCGTTGCTTGGCAACGTCGACCGTGGCGCGCGTTGTCTCGAGCGGCCCGAAATTGGTGGCGAAAGTCATCTGCTGGTCGTCGTCGATGTCTTGGCCGGGGAGGACGAGGACCGCGTGCCTGTCCATCGCGGCTGCGAACTGCGCAGCCTCGTCGGCCGAAAGCGGGCGGCGCAGGTCGACGCCCTCGGCGCGCGCGCCGATGTGCGGGTGCAGGGGGGTGATCTTGAGCGCCATTTACTGCGCGCCCACCTTGCCCGCCTGGATCACTTCGCGCCAGCGCTTGCGATCCGCCTCCAACCGCCGCGCGAACGGGGCCGGGCCTTCATAGAGCGGCGTGAAGCCGGCGTCCTGCAGCCGGCGCACGAATGTCTGGTCCTGCATCGCCTGGCGGATCGCGTCGTCCCAGCGCGCGACGGCTTCGGCAGGCATGCCTTTGGGGCCGCATAGCCCGAACCAGCCGGTGATCTCGAAGCCCGGCACGGTGTCCGCGATCCTCGGCAGGTCGGGAAACAGCGGGAAGCGCGAGGGATCGCCCTGCGCGAGGAGCCGCAGCTGTCCGGCCTGCACCTGGCGGCCCACGTCGCCCAGGTTGGTGATCATGAAATCGATGCGGCCGGCCATGAGGTCCACCGCGGCCGGCGCCGAGCCCTTGTAGGCAATGTGCTGCATGGAGAGGTTGGCAAGGCGCATCAGCAGCTCGCCCGACAGGTGCTGCGCCGAGCCCGGGCCGGGGCTGCCGAAGGTGATCTGTCCGGGGCGCGCCCGGGCGGCGGCAATGACGTCCGCCGTGCTGCGGTGCGGGCTCGCCGCCGCAACCACCAGTCCGTAAGAGGACAGCGCCATGTTGGACAGCGGCAAAAGCTCGACTCCGGGATCGAGCGGCACGCTGGCGCCGATCAGCTGCGGGGTGATCGACAGGGTGCTCATCGGGCACTGGAACACCGAGTAGCCGTCCGGGGCGCCGCGCGCGACGGCTTCGGCGCCGATCACGCCGTTCACGCCGGGGCGGTTCTCCACGACCACGCGCTGGCCGAGGATCGGCGACACGGCCTCGGCGATGAAGCGCGAGATCAGGTCGCTGGCCCCGCCCGCAGCATAACCGCTGACGATCTTCAGCGGCTTGTCGGGGAACGCGGCGAGTGCCGGGTTCGCCAGGCACGGCAGCAGGGCGACGAGCGTGAAAACTGCCAGCTTGCGCATTGCGGTGTCCTCCTCCAATCCTGCGGGAGGCAAGGCTAGGCCGCGTGCGCCGCGCGTGTCAAGCGCGACTCCTGCAGAGATCCGGCGCCCGCGACGAAAGTTAAACAATTAATTGCAAATAACCAATACTGTAGCCAGTTTCCCGCCAATTTACTTTCCAATAACGGAAAACTATGGACGGGACGCCACGAGGATCTTGCCGTCGGCCTCGAGCGTCACTTCGCCCGCCTGGTTGGTGGCCACGCAGGTCATCACGACGATGCCGCCTTTATGGCGCGGCTTGTCGAGCTTGGCGGTGACCGTCCAGGTCGTGGTCAGGGTATCTCCCGGCTTGACCGGTGCCTTGAAGCGGCAGGCGTGCTCGATATAGGCGATTGCGGTGCCCGCGAAATACATGCCCACCGGCGAGGAGATCAGCGCGCTCGTGAACGGGCCGTGCAGGATTCGCGTGCCGAACATGGATTTCTTCGCGAATTCCTCGTTGACGTGCAGCGGGTTGAAGTCGCCGAATAGTCCCGAGCCGAGAACCAGGTGCGTTTCCGTCACCGTAAGGCTGGTGCCGAAAGTCTCGCCGACGGTCACTTCGTCGTACCACTTGCCGTGAAATACCATGTTCCCCTCCGTTGCGCTGGATTGTAGACTGCCGGGGCCGTATCCCAGCGGCCAAGGAGCGAACATGCAGATTGCCGACCAGCGCGCGCAGGCCGTGCGCGAAACTATTGACACCGTCCGTGCCATCGAGGCGAAATATGGAGTCACGCGCGAAACGCTCGAGCGGCTCAAGCCGGTGCTCGTGAGCCTGGCGTCGCGAACCGAGCTTTTCGCGCCCGAATCGTTCGGCAACCTGCCCGGCCGCCCCGGCACGCTGTTTCACCTGGCCGAGGATCCCGACGGGCGCTTTGCCCTGTACGGCTCGGCCGGCGCGCCGGGCAAGGCGCAACCGCCGCACAACCACACCACCTGGGCGTGCATCGCCGGAGTCTACGGGGATGAGCACAACGTGTTCTACGACCGCGTCGACGACCGCAAGGTCCAAGGAGAAGGGCGCCTGTCGAAGTCTGGCGAGCTGACCGTGGTAAAGGGCAACGCCTGCGCTTTCCTGCCCGACGACTTCCATACGATCGAAGTGGTTAACGGCAAGGAATCGCTGCATTTGCACCTCTACGGCAAGACTCTCGAGGACCTCCCCGAGCGCATCTATTTCGGTGGCAGCGCCGGAGGGCCCTTCAAGCGCTTCATGTCCAAGCCCGAGGTGTTCTCGCCGCGCATGACGCCAGCCGAGCTCAAGGCGCAGATCGCCGGCGGCGGCGAGCTTGCGATCCTCGATCCACGCGAGGAGGGCGTCTTCGCGAAGAGCCACCTGTTCCTCGCCGCATCGTGCCCGCTCTCGCGGCTGGAAATGATGATCGGCAGAATGGTGCCGCGCGCAGGCACGCGCATTGTCCTGACCGACGACGACGAGAAAATCGCGCAGCGCGCTGCGGCCGTCCTCAGGAACTTCGGGTACCGGGACATCTCCGTGCTCGCGGGCGGGCTGGCCGCCTGGGGCGCCGCGGGTCATGAGCTTTATTCAGGCGTATTCGTGCCAAGCAAGGCTTTCGGCGAGTACATCGAGCACCGCGACAACACGCCGCGCATCTCCGCTGGCGAGCTCAAGGCAAAGCTGGACGCGGGCGAGGACGTGCTGGTGGTCGACTCCCGGCCGATGGGCGAATTCCAGGTCATGAACATCCCCGGCGCCCTCGACTGTCCCGGCGCGGAGCTTGTCTATCGCGTGCCGGAGCTCGCGAAAAGCCCCGCCACCCTGGTGGTGGTCAATTGCGCCGGCCGCACGCGCTCCATCATCGGCGCGCAATCGCTGATCAACGCGAAGCTGCCGAACAAGGTCGTTGCGCTCAAAAACGGCACCATGGGCTGGCACCTTGCAGGTTTCCCGCTCGAGCACGGCAACCGCAAGCACGCGCCCGCACCGGGATCGGCAGCGCTCGCCAAGGCGCGCGCCCTGGCTGCCGGCGTGGAAAAACGATTCGGCATCCCGAGACTCGACCGGGCCGGTCTCGCGCGCCTCTCGGCCGAGCAGGGCCGTAC
>JANMXB010000535.1:0-2127 GCA_031380765.1 Pseudomonadota bacterium
CGAAGATCGCCTCGAGCGAGGGCGTCAACGTGATCCGCCTGCCGGAGCACTACGGGCCCCTGTCGCCCGTCCTGCATGTGGTGCCGCTGCAGCTGCTCGCCTACCATACCGCGCTGATGCGCGGGACCGACGTCGACAAGCCGCGCAACCTGGCCAAGTCCGTAACGGTGGAATAGGCGCTCAACGTCAGTGTCAGCGCACCATCACCACCACGGGCACACGCATCACGGCCACGCCTCCGCGGATCCGTCCGGGTCGGCGGCCAACGAGCGTACGCTCTGGATTGCGCTCGCGCTCACCGGCAGCTTCATGCTCGTCGAGGCGATCGCCGGCTGGCTGACGGGTAGCCTTGCGCTGATTTCGGATGCCGCGCACATGTTCACCGACAGCGCGGCCCTTGCCGTGTCGCTCGCCGCGGTTCGCATCGGGCGCATGCCGGCCGATTCGAAGCGCACTTTCGGCTACCAGCGCTTCGAGATCCTTGCCGCCGCCCTCAACGCGGCCCTGCTGTTTCTCGTGGCCCTGTATATCCTTTACGAGGCGTGGCGCCGTTTCGTCGAGCCCGCGCCCATCCACACCGCCGGGATGCTGGTGGTGGCCGCGCTGGGCTTTGTCGTCAACCTGGTCGCCGCGCGCCTGCTGCATGCGGGCAGCGCGTCCAGCCTCAACATGAAGAGCGCTTACCTCGAGGTCGTCTCCGACCTCGTCGGCTCCGCCGGGGTGATTGTCGCCGCGCTCGTGATCATGGCCACCGGGCTCACCTGGGTCGATCCGCTCGTCGCGATCCTCATCGGCCTGTGGGTCGTGCCGCGGACCTGGGTGCTGTTCCGCGCGAGCGTGAATATCCTGCTCGAAGGCGTGCCCGAAGGCCTCGATATGGCGGACCTGAGGTCGAGCGTCCTTGCAGTGCCCGGGGTTTGCGGCGTGCACGACCTGCATGTCTGGGCGGTGGCGAGCAGCGAAACCAGCCTTTCGGCGCATGTGGTGATTACGCAGGCCGCCGATTCGCAGAGCATCCTTGCCGACGTCTCGCGCGTGCTTGGCACACGTTTCCACATCCATCACAGCACTATCCAGGTGGAGTGCGGAAACTGCCCGGCCGCGAACGGCGAGGGGCGCGCCTTGCACGCCTGAAAGGTCTGCGCGCTCGGTAACAAACTGTTACATAGTCCGCCGTTTCAATCGGCAACTTGCTACCCACCTTCCCCTCTAACGCTCAGTTTTGCCCATCCTTAGGGGGATCGCTCCATGTCACGCAAGTCCATTGCTTCGTATATTGCTGTCGCCGGTATCGCTGCAGCGGTAACCGCGGGTTTCTCTCAGTTCGGTTTGCCCGAGATCCACTCAGCCCATGCGCTGAACCTGCCGCCCGTTACTGCCCTTGCCGCGCCGACCGTCGCGCCGCTCGGGGTGCCGTCGCGGCCGCTGCCCGACATCGCCACGCTGGTCGAACAGTACGGCCCCGCAGTCGTGAATATCAAGGTCAGCTCCGCCGCCAAGGCCGTGGCCGACCTGCCCGATGAACTCAAGAATTCGCCTTTCGGCGAGTTTTTCCGCCGCTTCGGCGTGCCGGGCCAGCAGTCGCCGGGCGCCCCGTCCCGCGGCGAAGGTTCCGGTTTCATCGTCACCTCCGATGGCGTTGTGCTCACTAACGCGCACGTCGTCGACGGTGCCTCCACCGTCACCGTGCGGCTCACTGACGGCCGCGATTTCGAGGCCAAGGTGGTGGGCGCGGACAAAAAGACCGATATCGCGGTCCTGCGCATCGATGCGAAGGGCTTGCCCACCGTCCGGATCGGCAACCCCGCGACCACACGGGTGGGCGAATGGGTGGTCGCGATCGGTTCGCCGTACGGCTTTGAAAATACCGTGACGGCCGGAATCGTCAGCGCCAAGTCACGCTCCTTGCCGGAAGAAAACTACGTGCCGTTCATCCAGACCGATGCGGCGGTGAACCCCGGCAACTCCGGCGGGCCGCTGTTCAACCTCGCTGGCGAGGTGATCGGCGTCAACTCGCAGATCTATAGCCGCACCGGGGGCTACCAGGGCCTTTCGTTTGCAATCCCGATCGATGTCGCGATGCGGATCGAGAACCAGCTGGTGGCTCACGGCAAGGTCAGCCGCGCC
>JANMXB010000583.1:0-2234 GCA_031380765.1 Pseudomonadota bacterium
GGATCAAACGCGCCGCGCGCTCCGCGACGTTGTCGCCGAAAGGCTTCCACCCGGTGTGCGAGAGACCCGAGCCCGTGAAGCCGACCAGGTCGTAGAGCACCGGGAAGCGCCGCCCGGCAATGCGTGTGCCTTGATGCGCGTATTGCGGCGGCAGCCACACGCCGACCTTGCGCACATGAGGGTCTCTCAGCGGGTTGCCTTCAAGGATCTTCGAGGTGTGCTCGAGGAGGACTACCGTGCCGGCGGGCGCTTTCGGGCGTTTGAGGGCCATTACCTGTCCTTTTTGTTACACATTGCGCGATTTTAGCCCCCCCGCCCCGCTAAGTTCGATAACAGACATATTAGCCGGCGAAGTTCACGTACCGTCGCCCCATGCTGCATGAATTCCTCACCGCCAACCGGACCGAGCTGGTCGACCTGTGCAAATCGAAGGTCGCCCAGCGTCGCACCGCCTCCGCAAGCGATGCGTCGCTCATCAGCGGTATCCCGCCGTTCCTCGACCAGCTCATCAAGACGCTGGAGGTGGAGCAGACCGCCGAGCCGCTGCGCAGCCGCAGGGTGTCCGGTCCGTCGGGCGGCGGCCCCGTCGCCTCCGAGATCGACGCCACGGGCGCGCGGCACGGCCGCGAACTGCTCGAGCACGGGTATACCGTCGAGCAGGTGGTCCATGACTACGGCGACCTTTGCCAGGCGGTCACCGAAATGGCGATCGCGCACGACGAGCCCATCGCGGTCGAAGAGTTCCAGACGCTCAACCGGTGCCTGGACAACGGCATTGCCAGTGCGGTGAAGGAGTTCGGCGTCCAGCGCGACCTGATGTTCGCCAACGGCGGCGTGCGCTCGTCGAACGAGCGGCTGGGAATGCTCGCCCACGAGCTGCGCAACCTGATCCACTCCGCCACTCTTGCCGTGGCCGCGATGAAAACCGGGGTTGTGGGAACAGGCGGCGCTACGGCCGGTGTGCTGGACCGCAGTCTGGCCAGGATGGCCGCCCTGATCGGCCGGGCCCTCGCCGACGTACGGGTCACCGCCGGGCTGCCCGCGCGGCACGAGGTGATTTCGCTCGAGAACTTCATCGCCGAGGCCGGATCCGCGGCCTCGCTCGAAGCCGGCGTCTGGGAATGCCGCCTTGCGATGGGCGCTGTCGACCCGGCGCTCGGCGTCGAAGTCGATCGCGACCTGCTCTCCGCCGCGGTCGCCAATCTGCTCCAGAACGCCTTCAAGTTCACCCGTTCGCACACTGAAGTCTCGCTCAGGGCCTATGCGTCGGGCGAGCGGATCCGGATCGACGTCGAAGACTGCTGCGGCGGCCTGCCGCCGGGCAGCGCGCAACACATGTTCGACCCGTTCTCGCAGAGCGGGTCCGACCGCTCCGGCCTCGGGCTGGGCCTCGCGATCTGCAAGCGCGGTGTCGAAGGCAACCTTGGCGCGCTGAGCGTCCGCGACCTGCCGGGCAAGGGCTGCGTGTTCACGATCGACCTGCCCAGGCACATCTTGCCGGACCTCCCGGCGGGGCTCGCCGCGCCGCTGCGTCATTAAGTTTTCAGTTGAGCAACCTGCTCAACAAGCGCGGCGATTCGATGTTCCTGCGGCTCAACGTTCGCGAGGCGAACCTGCTCAACTCGCTCGCAAATGGAGGCGCGGTGGGAATCGACGCGCATACGCTGAAGCGACTCCAGGAGCTGGGCCTGGTGAATCTGGATCTGCGCAGCCATGAACCCGATCCGCTTACTCTAGAGGGCTTCGCCTGGATTAAAAACAATCCCACCGCACCCGGGAGATGATCCAGCCGCGCATTGTAATTTCTACACCGTCGAAGGGCACGCCAAACAGTGCCCTGCGCACTGTAAAAGGCGGGGGCTCCGGGTAGAATCCTTTTCGGGGGAGCCTCGTGGAGATCTGTCCGAGAGGTTTCATTCATGGCGGCACGTCCAGATCCGAAGCTCTTTCAGCTCATGGCCGATCGGGTGACGGATTACGCGATCTTCCTGCTCGACCCGGCCGGCAACGTCATTAGCTGGAACCCGGGCGCGGCCTCAATCAAGCAGTATTCCGCCGACGAGATCGTCGGCCGGCACTTCAGCGTGTTCTACACCGCCGAGGACATCGCGCGCGACTGGCCCGCGCAAGAGCTCAATCGCGCCGACGACGCAGGCCGCATCGAGGACGAAGGCTGGCGCGTGAGGAAGGACGGCACGCTCTTCTGGGCCAACGTCGTCATCACGGCCCTGAGG